>JBEKZT010000168.1:0-5023 GCA_049509595.1 Verrucomicrobiota bacterium | reverse complement strand
CCCGTCCTCGCCCAATGCCGTCGGACTGATGACCGGCGTGATGCCGCGCCGGATACATTCGCGCAACGGGTCAACATTCACTGCCGTCACTTCGCCGACGAAGCCAATGTCAATGTCTTTGCCCGCCGGGTCTTTGAGCAACAGCTTGCGGCACTTGAAAATGTCCGCACCTGAAAATCCCCGCGCGTTGCCGTCAAAATTTTCAATGGCTTTGACAATTTCTGGATTGATATCGCGCGATAACACCCGGTCAACCACATCAATCGTAGCAGCATCGGTGACGCGCTGGCCTTGAATGAAATTCGCCTTGAGACCGGCGGCTTCCATTGCACGCGTAATCGCCTTGCCGCCGCCATGCACGACGACGGGGTTGATGCCTACGGCTTCGAGAAACACGATGTCGCGTGCCACGCCGTTGCGGACGTTCGCATCGGGCGAGTCCATGAAACTGCCGCCGTATTTGACGACGAACGTCGCGCGGCTGAATTTCTGGATGTAAGACAGCGCTTCGAGCAACGTGTCGGCTTTTGCAATCAAATCTTGCACGGACGTATTTCTAGCAAGAAACCGGACGAATGAAAGCGCGTTTGTCACAGCGATTTCACTTTCGCTGACGCGGTATTTTTTCTAAGTTACCATTATGTCTGAGATCGTGAAGTATGTAAACAGCGGGGCGGCGAGCATCACTCCGGCCGTTGCCGAAAAAGTCCTGCGTCATCTTCCCCAGTGGAAGCTGGAGTTCACCCAAATCAGCGCGCCAAAATTCCCGCATCTGGTGGACCAACTGGAATTTCTTGCCGATGCGGTCGAAGACGCCATCGAAGGTGCTTACAAGGATTTGCCTTACACCGCCGTGGCGCAGGCGGTTTTCGCGCTGCTCTACGCGCACAAAAAAATGGGCATCATTACGGAAAGCATTCTTGAATTTGGCCGAGCGGACGATTCAAGCGTGGTGCGCGCCGTGCTGATCCAGAATGAAAAAGCTTTTGCCATTTACGCCGGAGCTCAGGGAATTAGCTGGCAGAAAATTACAAGCCAGCCATAAAAACCTCACTTTTTCCCCCAGCGAAAAAGCTGTAGAAGAAGGGCAAAATTAAATTAGCGCGCTTTCATCTGCTGCCCGACCGATGTTCTTCAATGGCGGCAGCGATGCAGTTAACGGTTTGCAGAATATTCCGCGCCGTTCCCGGGTCGGAAATTTTCAGGCCGTAATTTTTGTCCAGCGCGACGACCAGTTGCAGCGCATCCACCGAATCCAAACCCAGGCTGCCGGGGCCGAACAAAAGCTGGTCATCGCCAATTTCTTCTGCGCTGATTTGTAACATGAGGCTTTCCACCAACATGCGTTTGATTTCACCTTTCAGTTCCGTTGAATTGCTCATTAAAAAATTCCGCCGTCAATTTTGAGCGCGAGACTGTGACTTAAACCGTCTCCGCGCAAGCCAGAAAACGCGCGCCAATCGCCTGCTGATTCACGCCAACTACGCTGACATTCGCAGCGCTAAATTCGCCGAGCGCGATCGCGTCGCATGCAGTGACGCATTGCCAAGCGGCGGCAGCCACAAATGCTTCTCCCAAAATTGACTTGGGCGCGAGCTGGACGCCAGTCCAACCATGCCACGCCGAATTTTCCGCCGCGTCCGCACGCAATACTTTTTGGGCACTGACGCAAAGCAATTCGCTCGGCCCGCCGTGTGGCAATTGTGTGCGCATTTTTTTAACGGCTTCAACGCGATTTTGTTTTTGTGTGAACGAAAATGAATCAGTGATTGCCGTCAGTTCGATTGCCGCAGCGGGTGTAGACTTTTTTTTCAAATAAAGTGCGCCGGCACCGCCACTATGAATCACGGCGCGATGAAACAACCGCACGGCGTCCGAAACAACCCAATCCGTTTCTTCCGCACCGATTACAACACACGCGTCCACCTTGCCAGTGATCAGCCAATTTGCGGCTAATGCAAGACCCTGCAAAAAAATGCCATCGTCGCCGACCAACGTGTAATTGATGGCCGGTGTGCCGAGATACGCGGCGAGGTGGCTAGCCGGTGCGTTGAAAACCGTTTCGGGAAAAACGAGTGGGCTGGCAACGGACGGGTCTTTCAAAACTTCTTCATAAAATCGACGCGAATAAACAACGCTACCGGACATGACACAGACAACCACGCCAAGTCGCAATGCGCCGGATTGAATTTTAGCAGTGTCATCACCCAACGCTTCGAGCGCGGCGGCGACGGTATATTGCGAAATCGCACTGGCGCGCCGCAAACGCGGATGCGCGAAAAATGCTGGAAGCGAAACTGGCGGCGGGACGGAGCGAATTTCGAGCGGTTTTTCCCAGCCCGGCCATGTCAAAGTTTGAGTCGGAATCGGGTCGCCTTTTTTCAAAGCTGCTTGCAATGCGCTTGCGCCCCAGCCCGCAGGTGAAACTGCGCCGAGTCCATGAACGAAAATTCGATTCACGGCCACCTCCGGAAAATGAGTGAAGCGTTTGCGCCGCCGAAGCCGAAGGAATTCGAAAGCGCCATTTCAATTTTTACCCCGGTTGGTTTGCGCACGATTTGAAAACGGCAAACTGGATCGGGCGCTGCGATTGAAGATTGCGGCGGCAACCATTGGCCGCGCAACGCCATCAGGCAAACGACGGCCTCAACCGCGCCCGCCGCGCCGAGCAAATGGCCGATGCCCGCTTTCGTCGAACTGACCGGAAGCGAATTTGCCTGCGCGCCGGCCCAGCGATTGATGGCCGCCGCTTCGGTCGCGTCGTTCTGCAGCGTGGCCGTGCCGTGCGCATTGATGTAACCGATCTGCCCCGGCAAAATTTTTGCGCTTATGCACGCGGCATTCATTGCGGCAAAGGCGGCGTTGCCTTCTGGATGTGGTTGCGTGAGGTGATGCGTGTCCGTCGTCGCACCATAGCCGATGATTTCGCCGAGAATTTTCGCGCCGCGCTTTTGCGCGTGCGCTAGCGTTTCTAAAGTCAAAACCGCCGCGCCTTCGCCGAGAGAAAGGCCATCGCGCTGCGCGTCGAATGGACGGCATGGCGTCGGCGAAAGTGCCTGAAGCGAATCGAATCCGGCGAAAGTCAACTGGCACAACGCGTCGTAGCCACCCGTGAAAATTTTTTCGGCGCGACCACTCCGCAACATTTCAAACGCGTGGCCGATGGCATTTGCGCCGGACGCGCAGGCATTGGCGATGACCGTAATTGGTCCTTGAAAGCCGAATGCGTCGCATAAATCCAGTCCTTGGCGCTGGACTTGATAATGAATAACGCGTGTAGGCTGCCGCTTTTTGGCACGCGGCGTTTCAATGGCCTGCCGAAGATACGATTGCCCAAAAGACATTTCACCGCTGGTCGTTCCAAGAACGACGGGCAAATTATCATCAGGTTCCCAGCCAGCCTGCATCCACGCTTCATGCGCAGCGAATAAAAGCATTCGCGACGCGCGGTCGAGCCGACGCAAATTTTTTTCGGACAAATGCGTTGGCGGCAAAGTTTTGGGCAAATCAATCTCCGCCGCGATTTTTGCCCGCTGGCGCATAACGTTGAAAAGTGTTACAGGCCGAAAGGCCGACCGACCGACGCGAAATCCTTCAGCATTGATCTGACAGCCGATACCCAGCGCAGTGACGATGCCCGCGCCGGTTATGACAACGCGGCTTGGCTTTGCGGAAATTTTTATCGGAGGGAACAGCACACTCTCTCAGGCTTGAATTGCCGGCGCGGAAAATTTTTCAACGACCGCACCATTTGCTATTTTGCTCCGGTAAAATTCCGCGAGCCCTTGTTTCGATGGCGCGAGTCCCTCGGCGGCGATGGCGTTGAGCACGCGCTCCTCGTTCATGATGAAACGGTCGCGTTTGTAAATCACATAATCGCCACGCAAATCATCGGGCGTCAAATTGATCGTGACGAGATTTGCGCCCGCGCGAAGGCCGAGCCGATAGCCGTCCTGTGCCGCGAGGTTGAACGCGCTGACAGCGGGAATGACCCAATCCGGTCGCATCAGCCGCAGTGCGCTGACACAATTAAAAGTCCAATTGGAATTGGCCGTGGGATTTTTGGCCAGCGGCGTGTCTTCTCCGGGAATGAACGGGCTGACGCTGCAACCGCTCAACGGTAACGCTCGCGCCAGTTCAAAATTTTTCAACAGATCGCGCGGCGTTTGACCCGGCAAACAGGCAATGAAACCGGAGCTTACGTTCCAATTGTTTTCCACGAGCAGGTGGATGTGGCTCACGCGTTCATCCAAAGTGCCGGGTGCTTCAAATTCTTCATATTGCCCAGCATCGGCGCACTCGAATTTCATGATGAAAATGGTCGCGCCGACGGATTGTAATTCATCGTAAAGCCCCCGCGGCAATGTGCCGAGACAGACGCTAATGCCGAGAGGCGTTTCGCGCCGCAAGGTTTCGATGAGCGGTAACACAACTTCGCGCACGACCACAGGGTCTTCACCCGACTGGATGTTCACGTCAGTGACACTGGCCGGACGATGGTGAATCAAAAGTTCGGCGATTTGTTCGTGTTTTGCGCGATAACGGGCGAGCGCACGATTATCGCGGCGCATGCCACAATAGCCGCAATTTTCGCGACAGAAATTTGAAACTTCGACCACGGCGCGCACAAAAACTTTTTTACCAAATTTATTCCGCGTCGCGGCAGCAGCGCATTCGTGCAAGGCCGCTTGTGCCACGCCGTTCAATGCGAGTTCAGACTCGGTGGGAAAATAGCCGTAACTTGACACCGGCTTATGATAGTAGCCGCGCCATCCCGGCGCAACCAATGGGGTGAATACCCCATATACACCGAGCAAGCGGCTGGCTTAAAATTGATCACCATTGTTAGCTCAATCCATCATTTGTGCCCGTTCGGCGGAATCGTTTTGAACGTTGTCAGTCACGCACGATTAAATTATATTTAGGAACATGAAAATTAAACAAAAAAAATTCGCCGCAAAAGCGGTTGCGGTTGCGGCAATGATATTTGCCGTCGCGCGGGTGGCGCTGGCCACCGATCCGA
>JBEKZT010000167.1:0-5048 GCA_049509595.1 Verrucomicrobiota bacterium | reverse complement strand
ACATGTATCTGTTGGAACAACTACATTTGACCAAAACAAAAACCGAAAGGAAAAGTTATGAAAGTGATACAATATGAACGACCCGGACTGGCTTGGCCGACGTTTGGCCGACTGGCGAACTTGCAGGATGAATTCGACCGTCTGTTTGAATCACCGCTGACGGGGTGGGCACCAGCGCTGGATGTCCATGAAGATGCGGATAACTTCATCATCCGCGCGGAATTGCCCGGACTGAAACGCGAGGACATTGCCGTCTCGTTGCAGGACGGCGCACTCGTCATCTCCGGCGAACGCAAGGTCGAGAAAGTCGAAGAGGGCGTCGAAGTCCATCGGCAGGAGCGCTACTATGGAAAATTCCAACGTGCCCTGACGCTGCCTGCGCCGGTTGCGGCGGACAAGGTGAAAGCGCAATACAAGGACGGCATTCTCACCGTCACGCTGCCGAAAACTGAGGAAGCCAAGCCGAAGCAGATTGACGTGAGCGTTAATTAAGCACTACCAGCAATAATTCCCGATGGGGATTTTCCCCATCGGGAATTTTATCATTTAAGCAGCGGTTGTGAAAAAATCAAAACCTGCGCTGAATCATTTGGGTTGCCGTAGCCTAAATCGGCAAGTTCGGCAACACGCCACGATGTTTTTAAATCACGGCACGGTGATTTGGTAAATTTGTCCGCTGAGCATGATGGCGTAAATCTCGCCATCCTGATCTTCAGCAAAGCTAGAGATGTTTTGAGGTTGCCGAAGCAGCGTGTCTTCAGTGGTCACTTTGTGTGCATCGTAATCGTAGCGGAATCCCCAGATGGTGCCGAGGTTGTAGTCGCCGTAAACGTAGACGCCATCAAGCGAAGGATATTTTTGCCCACGATAAACGTAACCGCCAATCACGCAAAGACCGATGCTGTGGTCGGGGAACATACCTTGTGATTGGAGATTGGGCCGGTGGGTGTATTCCATCACGGGATCAATATATTGTGCACCGGCCGGGCCGGGCTTGAAATGATGCGCACCTTCGCGGACGCTCCAGCCGTAGTTACCGCCGTTGGTAACGAGATCAACTTCTTCCCATAAATCCTGACCGACGTCGCCGACCCACAATGCGCCGGTTTCGCGGTCGAAACTATATCGCCACGGATTGCGCAGTCCGTAAGCAAAAATTTCCTTGCGGGCGCCGAAGCCCATATTAGGTTCGTTCACAAACGGATTATCCGACGGGATGCCGTATTCCAATTTTTGCCGGTGCCAGCCATTCATAGTTGTGCTACGCGTGTTAACGTCAATGCGCAGGATTTTGGCGAGCAATGTCGCGGTATTCTGGCCACTGCCGAAGGGATCGTCGCCTGCGCCACCGTCGCCAAGACCGAGATAAAGATAACCGTCCGGGCCGAACGCGAGTTCGCCGCCCTTGTGATTCGAAAACGGCTGTTGCACTTCCAAAATGATTCGCTCGGAAGTCATGTCGGCTTTGTCGGGATCGCTCGCGGAAACTTTAAATTCGCTGATGACGCTGCGGAACGGAAAATTCAACGGCTGTGAATTCTGATCCTCAGGATTTTTCTGGTTGTAATAAATGTAAAACAAGCCGTTTGTTTTGAAGCCGGGATGAAATGCGATGCTCATCAGGCCGTCCTCATTGTCAAAATAAGGATGACGTTCTTCAATGTTCAAAAATTCCTTCGCGGCGCTGCCGTCCGAATCTTTTTGGACGATGAGAATTTTCCCGGCCTGGCCGATGACGAAAAATCGTCCCGAACCGTCCGGCGCTTCGCTCATCCAGATCGGGCGCTGGATTTCCAAATTCGGAAAAACCTGTTTGAGTTCGATTTTCGGAAGCGATTGAGCAGTGGAAACGACGGACAAAAATGAAATGAAGAAAATTTGAATGGCGGGAAACAAAAGCTTTTTCATGGCTAAAAAAAAGCGCAATTGTCGCAAAAAGTAAAGTATAGCTTTTGCGCAGTGGCTTTTCGCCGGCTGTTTAAGTATGTTGAGCCTGCACAGAAACATTGAAAGCACTCGTCAAAACCAGAAATACGCGGTCTGAACGGGTTCTTCTCGTCGGCGCGGAAATAAAATCGCGCAACGGCGCGGACGTGCGCGAACTGCTCGCGGAACTTTCCGAACTCGCGCAAACCGCCGGAGTGGAAGTTGTTGGCGACGGAATTCAAAAAATGGAATCGCCAAACGCAGCCACATTCATCGGCAAGGGCAAGGCGGAGGAATTTTCAAATTTCTGCAAACGTCATGACGTTGACACAGTGATTTTTGACGACGAACTTTCACCCGCGCAAAGCCGCAACCTCGAAAAAATTTTCAACTGCAAAATCTTGGATCGCACGGCGCTCATTCTCGACATTTTTGCGCAGCGCGCCCGCACGCGCGAAGGCAAATTGCAGATCGAACTGGCGCAGCTCCAGCATTTGCTGCCGCGGCTTACAAAATTTTGGGGTCACTTGTCCCGACAGGCCGGCGGTATCGGAATGCGCGGCGGCGAAGGCGAATCGCAGCTCGAAGCCGACCGCCGCAAAGTTCAGGAACGCATTGACAAAATCGAGCGCGACCTTGACGCAGTCCGCCGCCAGCGCGCGACGCAACGCGCCGGCCGCCAGCGGAGCAACTGGCCGCTCGCATCCATCGTCGGTTACACGAACGCGGGCAAGTCCACTTTGCTCAACGCACTCACCGGCGCGGACGTTTTGGCCAAAGACATTTTGTTCGCCACCCTCGACCCGACGACGCGCCGTTTAAAATTGCCGACGAACCAAAATGTTTTGCTCACGGACACGGTTGGTTTTATTCGCAAATTGCCGCACGGACTCGTCGAGGCTTTCAAGGCGACGCTGGAAGAAGTCGTGCAGGCGGATTTGTTATTGCACGTTGTAGACATCAGTCATCCGCAGGCCGAGGAGCAAATCGCGGCGGTGAACGCCGTGCTGGCCGAAATCGGCGCGGGCGAAAAGTCCACCATCATGGTTTTTAACAAAATGGACAGGCTCGATAGCAACGGCACGTTGAACCGTTTACAGGAAAAATTTCCGCATGCGGTCGGAATTTCCGCGACGACCGGCGAAGGCATTTTAACTTTGCTTGCGGAATTGGGAACGCAGTTACGACCGACGCGCGAATTCCTCGAGCTGCGCGTGCCGCACGAACAATCCGCGATCATCGCGCGATTGCACAAGGTCGGGCAGGTGATTGAGCGCCGTTACAATGGCAAGACCGCAAAATTCAAAGTCCGCATTCCGCCGCAGCATCACAATGAATTTGCATCGTTCATCGTGCACGACACGAAGGTGAATTGATTCAGGAGGCGTCTGAAGTCGTAAATTCAACTCCGCCCGTCCATTTGGCAACGAGATTGTAAACGAATGCGGAAATGATGCCGCCAACAAATCCGGCTATGGCATAAATGATCGGCAAAAAGATCGCGAAGATGCCGCCGATAAAGCCCCCTTTGGCGCCAAACAACGTGGCGAGAAGTAAAAATGGGACAAAAATGAGCGCGATGATTCCGTAAAGAACGCCGAGCACAATTCCAAGTTGAAGTGGAGAAACGTAAGTCAGTCTTTTTTTCATGGTTTTATTGGGTTGAGGTTTGTTTTCGGATTTCGCGAGTAGCGTTTCAAAAATTTCGAATCAAGTCAATTGCCGCAAAAAAATTCACTTAACCAAATCCGTTGCTTGTCTGCGGCGGCAACTCACAATATATTCTGCACGCTAATTTTATGTCACATACAGGCCGCCAATCCATCAACGTCAGCAAAGTCCTTTGCGTCATCATGGGCGGCGGTCAGGGCACGCGGCTGTTTCCGCTGACGAAAGACCGCGCCAAGCCGGCAGTGCCGCTCGCCGGAAAATACCGGCTCGTGGACATTCCGATTTCCAATTGCATCAATTCCGGCTTCCGGCGTATTTATATTTTGACGCAATTCAATTCCACTTCGCTGCACGGGCACATTTCGCGGACTTATAAGTTTGACCAGTTTACGAGCGGCTTTGTGGAAATTCTCGCGGCCCAACAGACGCTTACCAATACTTCATGGTATGAAGGCACCGCCGACGCCGTCCGAAAAAACCTGATTCACTTTCTGAATCACGATTTCGATTACCTGCTGATCTTGAGCGGCGACCAGTTGTATCGGATGGATTACCGCCTGATGCTGGCGCAACATATCGAAACCGGCGCGGACATCACCGTCGCCACGATTCCCGTCGGACGCAAGGAGGCGCATTCGTTCGGCATCATGCAAATCGCCGAAGACCGGCGCATCACACGATTTGAGGAAAAACCAAAAGACCCGGCGCTGCTTGATTCGCTGCATCTCCAGCCGGAATGGCATAAAAAACTGGGAATCAAGGACGGCGGCGAATTATATCTGGCCTCGATGGGCATTTACGTTTTCAACCGTCAACTCATCCGCGATCTGCTCGACAATCCGCTCTCCGACTTCGGCAAACACATCATTCCGCACGCCATCAATTCGCAACGCGTCTTCTCCTACATTTTTCAAGGCTACTGGGAGGACATCGGCACGATCCGTTCGTTCTTTGAGGCGAGCCTCGATCTTGTTTCCGAATTGCCGCGCTTTAATTTTTTTGACATGAGCGCGCCGATTTTCAGCCGGCCGCGTTACCTGCCCGGCTCAAAAATCAATGGCGCGCAAATCGAACACGCGCTCGTCACCGACGGCTGCATCATCAATCAGGCGCAGATCAAAAACTCCATTGTCGGACTGCGCACATTCATCGGCGCGGGCACGCAGTTGAACCGCGTCATCATCCTCGGCAGCGATGATTACGAAAATCAGGAATCCATCCAGAAACACGAGCGCGAGGGCAAACCGCGCATCGGCATCGGCGCAAATTGCAGGATCGAAAACGCCATCATTGATAAAAACGCGCGTATCGGCGACAACGTGACGATTTCGCCCGCCGGAAAATCTGAAAGCGTTGACCACGAACTCTATTTCATCCGCGACGGCATTGTCATTATCCCCAAAAACGCCGTCATCAAGCACGGGACGGTGATTTGAAGGACAAACTTTCGG
>JBEKZT010000166.1:0-6652 GCA_049509595.1 Verrucomicrobiota bacterium | reverse complement strand
TGAGAACTGACTTGGATCGTTTCATAAAAGATATGGGTTATGAGGCTGTTCTTTTTGAACGTGGCCACATCGCTTACGAGAAAGACAAAACTCTTGAAGACTCGTGCTATCGGGAAATTTCAAGTTGTGATGTTCTTGTCGCCATCATTGGCGGTAAGTTTGGCACGCAATCCAAAGATCAGCATAATTCAATTACTCAAAACGAACTAAAGACGGCGATTGAACTCGGAAAGCAAATTTATGTTTTTGTCGAAAGGCCAGTTCACGCAGAATATAAAACCTATCTTGCGAATAAAGATGTTGTCGGATTCAGGGCTTCTTCGGTGAACGATATTCGAGTGTTCAAGTTCCTTGAGGAGATTTACAGTTTGCCAGCAGGAAATCCTGTCGAAGCATTTGAAATATCCGAAGACATCATTCATTACCTTCGCGAACAATGGGCAGGTCTTTTTCAAAGATTGCTTCAGGAATCAGCTCGCCAAAAAGAAATCAACATAATTGAGGGGCTTCAAACTACTGCGGCAACTTTGAACCAGCTTGTTACATTTTTGACACAAGAAAAAAGTAAAGGCGGCGAAGCAATTAAAGACATTCTTTTATCATCGCATCCGGCATTTGCTGCAATAAAAAAGGCAGCAGAAATACAATATCGAGTAGTTTTTCATACTCTTTCGGAGCTTGATGCTCTGCTCGGTGCAAGAGGATATGTCAGAGACACTGTTTCATCGCCCAAAGGATTTATAGATTGGGATCACAATAAAAGCGCGAAGGGAATTCGAGTGAAAAGCAGCATTTTTGATGAAAACGGAAAACTTCGTATTCTTACTCCTGAACCATGGGATGCGAAAAATGTTGATACTTACGTTATCCCGCCACCAGAAAAAAAGGAAGAAGCGAGTGATGACGTTCCGTTTTAAGAAAGGCAGATTTTTATCCGTGGCTAAAAAGTTTTTCGTCGGCTAAATTTCTTTTTCCCGCGCGCGTTTCGTGGTTAAATTTTTCCAGCGATGATTCAATACCTCGATTTGCTCCGACACGTCCTCGATCACGGCAAGTTCAAGGCCGACCGCACGGGCACGGGCACGTTTTCCGTTTTCGGCGCGCAAATCCGCTGTCCGTTGCGCGATTCTTTTCCGCTGCTCACCACCAAAAAAGTTCACACGAAGTCCATCATCTACGAGCTGCTCTGGTTTTTGCGCGGCGACACGAACGTCAAATGGCTCAACGACCACGGCGTGACGATCTGGGATGAATGGGCGGACGCGGACGGAAACCTGGGCCGCGTTTATGGCGCGCAATGGACGGACTGGCGCACCGCCGACGGCCGCTCGCTCAACCAGATTGACGACGTGATCGCGCAGATCAAAAAAAATCCCGACAGCCGGCGGCACATCGTCAGCGCGTGGAATCCGGGCGAACTGGGAACGATGGCGTTGCCGCCGTGCCACACGCTGTTCCAATTTTATGTGAGCGACGGTGAGTTAAGCTGTCAGATGTATCAGCGTAGCGCGGATATTTTTCTGGGCGTGCCGTTCAACATCGCCAGCTACGCGCTGCTCACGCTGATGGTCGCGCAGGAAGCTGCAATTGTCGCGCGAGCCGCGTCCGCTGCCGCAGATGAAGTTGAATCCGGCGGTGAAAAACATCGGCGACTTCAAGTTCGAGGATTTTGAACTGGTGAATTACGACCCGCATCCGGGCATCAAGGCGCCGATTGCGGTGTGAATTAAATTCGATTTGCGTTCGCGGTTTTCGCGGCGCATAATTTTGTTGTTATGAGCGATAGAGAACTTGTTTTGGATGCCGTGCAGGAAATGCCTGAAACGGCCTCGCTTCATGAAATCGTGGATGAATTGCTTTTGCTGGATGAAGTGAAAACGCGTCTGGCAAAAAGTGAACGCGGCGAAGGCGGCGTTCCACACGAGGAAGCAGTCAAAATGCTCGACTCATGGATTACAAAGTAATCTGGGACGATGAAGCCATTGAAGAACTGGGGCAAATCGTCCGCTACATTGCCCGGAACAATCCAATCGCCGCCCGAAAAACGGGCGACGCCATTTTTGACAAAGCCGGAACACTCGGATCTTTTCCGCAGTTGGGCAAAGTCTTTCGCAAGTTGAATCGTGAAGATGTTCGGGAAATTTCAGTTTCGCCTTACAGAATTATTTATCATGTCAAAGATTTCGAGCGAAGTGTAAGAATTTTGAAAGTCTGGCACGGCGCGCGGCAAGAACCGGAAATTTGATGAAACACCCTGAGCTTTTATGCCCGACATCGTGACCAACCACAAAGCCCGGCGCGATTATCACATCCTCGAGACGTTCGAGGCGGGCATCGTGCTGCACGGCACGGAGGTCAAGTCGTTGCGCGCGGGCAAGGGGCAGATCGCCGACGCCTTCGCGCGCGTCGAAAAGGACGAGGTCTGGCTGCACAACGCGCACATTGACGAATACTCGCACGGCAATCTCCAGAACCACGCTCCCAAAGCGCCGCGCAAACTGCTCCTGCACAAATCGGAAATCCGAAAATTGTTCGGGCTGATCGCCGTCAAGGGCAACGCGCTGATCCCGCTTTCGTTTTACTGGAAGAATGGAAAAGTGAAAGTCGCGCTCGGCGTCGGCAAGGGCAAGCATGAATTCGATCGGCGCGACGACATCAAGAAACGCGATTCCGACCGCGAGTTGAAACGCGCGACGATGAAGTTTTCAAAGGGGAAGTGAATCGTTAAAATGTTGAATTGTTAAATTGAGCAAGAAAAGAGAGCACCGTCGCAGCCATCGAAATTATTTCATAAACCGAAAAATTTGCTTGCGAAAAATAAGGAGCAAAGGTGAAAGACACCGAAACAACTGGAATAAATTCAATCAAAATATAAATTCCCATCAATCGTAAAGCCAAAGTCGCCAGTTGATTTGCTTTCATAGAATTTCCTTTCGCCGAATTTGCCGCAGATTATTTCAATTGTTTTGGCAAGGCAAGCATTGCAAATCCGATTCACGATTTGCAATTGGGGTTTTGTTAATTGTAAAAGCAAAAAGCTGGGGCGAAAAATTTGTGCAACAAAATCCAGAGGCAAATGTCACATCGGTTTCATTTGAACAAGTGCAAGTGCTGGCTTTTGCAGTTGTTGGCGCGCTGATTTTTGCAGGAGCACTGTCGCAGTTATTCGGAAATATTTATTCAGCATCAGTCGCTTTCACGCATTTCAATAAAGATAAATACCCGGAAGGAATGCAAGCCAACGATTGGCGCTCGCTTTGGGTTGCGTTCGGCGTGATTTTGAAAACTGCGCTTGGACTTTGGATGTTTTTCGGAGCGCGTGGATTTGCAAATTTCTGGCGTTCGTTGAAAAATTTCGGAACGCCAAAACCCCCGGAAAATTAAAAATCGTGAACCGGAAATCCGATTCAACGATTTAACAATTCAACAAATTACGATTTACGCCTTCTTGGCTTCTTCTTTTTTCCAAGTGCGGCGCGGCGCCTTGGTGACGAGGCCTTTTTTGATCGCGGCAGCGGAAACGCGGATGTAGCGGACTTCGCCGCTGGGCAGGAGCGCCTTCACGCGCTGCAAATTCACATGGAACTTGCGCTTGGTAATGGCGGTGACGTGCGTGCCGATGCCGCCGGATTTCTTCGACTTACCCGAGCGCCAGATGATGCTGCCCTTCATCGGGCGTTTGCCGGTCAATTCACAAATGCGTGACATAAAATTCTTTCGTTAAGAGCCGCGAAGCATAGCAGTGAATCCGTGGCTGACAAGTTCTTTTTCGGGAAATTCTGCGTGCCTCGAACCCAAATCGCGCGTATCTTCGCCGCGCGATTCTATATGGCCACACTAAAACCTTTTGCCGCGTTGCGACCGAAAACCGAACTCGCCGCGCAAATCTGTGAACTGCCTTACGACGTGATGTCGTCGGACGAGGCGCGCACCATCGCCGTCGGAAATCCGTTGAGTTTTCTGCACGTCAGCAAGCCAGAAATTGATTTGCCGCGCGGAACCGATTTGTATTCGCCGGAAGTTTATGCGAAAGGCACGGAGAATTTCCAAAAACTCATTTCGCAAGGCGCGCTCAAACAGGATTCGCCGCCGAATTTTTATCTGTATCGGCAAATCATGGGCAAACATTCGCAAACCGGCCTTGTCGCCGCCGCGAGTTGCGAGGAATATCTGCACGATGTCATCAAGAAGCACGAACTCACACGACCGGACAAAGAAGACGACCGCGTGCGCCACATCGAAACTTTGAACTCGCAGACCGGCCCGGTTTTTTTGACTTACAAATCAGTCCACGCGCTGGATGAATTTGTTGCGAAGAAAATTTCTCAAAAAGCGGAGATTGATTTTTCAGCCAAAGACGGCGTGCGCCATTCTTCGTGGAACATTTCCGGCGCGGACGAAATCAAATTCATCGAATCGCAGTTCGCGCAGATTCCTTTTCTTTACATTGCCGACGGGCATCATCGCAGCGCGGCGGCGGCGCGCGTGTTTCAATCGCGCAAAGGCGCGGGCCACAGCGGGCAATTTCTCGCGGTGATTTTTCCGCACCATCAAATGCAGATTTTGCCCTACAACCGTGTGTTGAAAGATTTGAACGGCTGGACGCCGGAACAATTGCTCGAGATGCTCGCCGTTATTTTCGCGATAAATCCGGACGGCTCGGCCACGCCAAAACGCAAACATGAACTTGGTTTTTATTTTCAGGGCAAGTGGCACACGCTTATTTTCCGAAAAAAAATCACGGCGACGAACGACCCGATTGAAAATCTGGACGTCACGTTGCTGCAAAAAAACGTGCTCGCGCCAATTTTCGGGATTGACGATCCGCGCACGAGCAAAAAAATTAATTTTGTCGGTGGGATTCGCGGCACGGCGGAACTGGAAAAACTTGTGGACAGCGGCGAATATGCCTGCGCGTTCTGGATGTTTCCAACAAGCATCGAAGATTTGATGAGTATCGCCGACGCGGACGGCATCATGCCGCCCAAAAGCACCTGGTTCGAGCCGAAGCTGCGCGATGGAATGTTTTGCCACATGATTTGAATGTCCGTCGCTCCATGAGCACCGTTGCGACGGTCGCTGACCACCGCTACAATTGACGCGTGCCGGAAAACAGACTTGAACGCGGGTTGCGCGCGACCTTTTTAGGAATCGCGGTGAACGTTATTTTGGGGGCCGCAAAATTTGTCGCGGGAATTTTCGGACATTCGCACGCACTCATCGCGGATGCGACGGAATCGTTCGCGGATATTTTCAATTCGCTGGTCGTCTGGCGCGGGCTGGTCGTTGCCGCTGCACCGGCAGACGAGGAACATCCTTACGGCCATAGCAAAGCCGAGCCGCTCGCCGCCGCCTTCGGCGCGGTCATGCTGCTGGCGGCCGCAATTTGGATCGCGGTCAAAGCGCTCATCGAAATTACCGAACCACATTCATCGCCAAAATGGTTCACGCTCGTGGTTTTGGTCATTGTCATTTGTGTGAAGGAAGGTTTGTTCCGTTTTGTGGTTGGCGAAGGCGAGGCGACCGACAATTCGGCGGTCAAAACCGACGCGTGGCATCATCGCAGTGACGCGATTACATCTGCGGGCGCGTTCATCGGCATCAGCATCGCATTGATTGGCGGAGAAAAATTTTCATGGGCGGACGACGCGGCGGCGATCTTTTGCGCGATTATCATCGGTATCAACGGCTGGCTGTTGCTGCGTCCGGCGTTGAGCGAATTGATGGACAAGGCCGCCGACCGCGAAGTTATCGAACGAATCCGCCGGACTGCGGCAGCCACACCCGGTGTGGAGCGCGTGGAAAAGTGCTTCGCCCGCAAGGCCGGCCATCTCTATTTTGTCGAAATGCATCTCGAAGTGGACCCGCAAATGACCGTGCTGCGCTCGCACGAAATCGCGCATAATGTGAAAGATAAAGTCCGCGAAACCATGCCGGAAGTCAGTGATGTGCTCGTGCATATCGAGCCGTTGAACATTGCTGTGCGTGGAAAAACAAATTAAGCTGGACAAAGTTTGCCCATCAACGCGTCATTAGAGCGGACACTGAAAATTGTTGAAACAAACCGGCTGTGGCGGTGTCCGATTTAGCATGAATTCCCGGCGCGCTTTCACTTTGATCGAACTGCTCGTGGTCATCGCCATCATCGCTATTTTGGCAGCGATGCTGTTACCCGCGCTTGCCCACGCCAAACAACGGGCGCAAGGAGTGTTGTGCTTGAGCCGAGGCAAACAAATGATGTTGGCGGTCACACTTTACACGACTGAGAACAACGAATTTTTCCCGCCCAACCCGGACGATGGCAATACGTTGCCCGGCTACAACTGGTGTTCCGGCCACGCAGGAATAGGTCAACCAGAAGAGTTCAATCCCGATGTGCTCAAAGACCCAACGCGTTCGTTACTGGTGCCTTATCTTGGAGGAAGCGTTGATTTGTTTCGCTGTCCGGCGGACACGCGCATGGGCAATTATCAGGGGACAAACACCGCTTTCATCGGCCAGATTGTCCCCGCTGCAAGAACCTTTTCAATGAATCAGGCGGTGGGCACAATTGATCCCGGATACGACACAGATCCTCCTAATCATAGCGGTGTTCCGAATCTGTCCGTCAATGGCCCTTGGTTGAACAATCAAGAAACTCACCGGCGAAACT
>JBEKZT010000165.1:0-5074 GCA_049509595.1 Verrucomicrobiota bacterium | reverse complement strand
GCAGCACGATTTTCTTGCCGACGAGATCGGCGAGCTTGAATTCGTTGCCGTTTTGATCCGTGCCGGTGACGAGCGGCGCGGTGTCGCCGGCTTGGGGCATCGCGGCAAAAAGAGTTGTGGCAAAAACGAACAGCGCGGCAAGCAACAGTTTCAGTTTCATATATGACTTTAATCAGACTTGTTATTTAGGAACCGGAAATTTCAGCATATCAATGAAATATTTTAAAACGCCCGGCATGCTGCCATTGTATTCAGGCGTGATGACATGCAGCCCGGTAGATTGCAGAATGGCGGTGGCGAAAGGTTGAAACGATTTTGGTTTTTCCGCATAGGAGGTCGGCGAGAAAATTTTCGGTGTCAATTTCGCCAAATCCAAAATGTGGAACGGCACTTTCAGTTCGGCGTAAAATTCTTCGAGTTGTGAGGCGACTTTGCGCGTGTTGCTGCCCGGACGATTTGTGCCGACGATTAAAGTAATCATGGCGACCAATTTAATTCTCCCCGCACTTTTGGCAAATTTTGTTTGGCAGTCATACTGGCCGGCTTTTTATGCGCGGCGAGCGGCGCAAACCATTTTGCAGCCACAGCCACCAGACCATCCAAAACGCTTCATTCACAATTCCGCCAGCCATTTTTGAATGTCCCTGCGTGCGTTCGGTGAAAATAATCGGCACTTCGACAATTTTAAATCCTTGCCGCCAAATTTTGTGCGTCATTTCAATTTGAAAACTGTAGCCGTTTGAACGGACAGCCTCTAGGTTGATGGCTTGCAGCGCGCGGCGGCTAAAACACTTGTAGCCGCCGGTGGGGTCGGTGAACGGCATTCCCGTGACGAGCATTACATATTTGCCGGCGAATCGGCTCAACATCAGCCGTCCCAGCGGCCAGTTGATGACGCGGATGCCACCGACATAACGCGAGCCAAGGACAAGGTCGGCATTTTGCGCGGCTTCGAGAAACGCCGGTATGTCGTCCGGGTTGTGTGAAAAATCGCCGTCCATCTCGAAGATAAATTCGTAGCCGCGTTCGAGCGCCCATTTGAATCCGGCGATGTAGGCGCGGCCCAAACCGTTTTTTTCCACACGATGCAAAACGTGAATTTCAGAATGTTTCGCGGATAGTTCATCGGCGATTTTCCCCGTGCCGTCGGGAGAATTGTCGTCCACGACGAGCAAATCTACAGTGACCGGCAACGACAAAAGTTTTTGCGCCATGCGCGGGAGATTCTCCCGTTCATTGTAAGTCGGCATGATGATGAGAGTCGAATTCATGGACAACGCTGCAAATTGTTAGATGCAAAAGACACTGAAAACAAGCGGACAGTTCAAACAACTGGATTTTCTCTTCCGCCGCGCAATGAACTCATTCATCCTGTGCGCGTGTCAAATTTGATAGCCATTGTCGGTCGCCCGAACGTCGGCAAGTCCGCGCTGTTCAATCGCATTGTTCGAAAACGAATTGCGATTGTCCACGACCAGCCCGGCGTCACGCGCGACCGCGTCAGCGCCGAGGCCGAGTGGCAGGGGCGCACGTTCACGCTCGTGGACACCGGCGGCATCGGTTTGCTGCGCCGCGAAAAATCCGACGACGTCATTATCAAAGCCGCGATCGAACAAGTGAATCTCGCGATTGAATCGGCCAGCGCAATCATTCTCGTCGTCAACGTGCAGGAGGGGATTGTTCCTTTGGATCGCGAAGTTGCGGAAAAATTGCGGCGCAGTGGCAAGCCGGTTTTGATCGCGGTCAATAAAGTGGATACAAGTCATGCGGAAAAGGGCGCGGATGAATTTTCCGCGCTCGGCTTTGAGAAAATTTTTCCCGTCAGCGCGATTCACGGCGAAGGCATTGAAAACTTGATAAACGCCGCCACGGCATTTCTACCAGTTCAAAATTCTGAACCGGAAATTCAGAGTTCAGAGCCAAAAACTTCGAATCAAGAACCTTTGAAACTTGCCATTGTTGGACGTCCGAACGTCGGCAAATCATCAATCATCAACGCGCTCACAAAATCCGAGCGCGTCATTGTATCGCCAATTCCGGGCACGACGCGCGACGCGATTGATGTGCCGTTCGAGGTCGAAACCGATGGGATGCGCCAGAAATATATTTTGATTGACACCGCAGGCATGCGAAAAACCCGACGCGTGGACAATTCCATTGAATTTTTCAGCGTTAAACGTTCGGAAGAATCTATCGCGCGTTGTGATATCGCGGTTTTGGTTCTGGACGCGGAGTCGGGCATTTTGGAACAGGATAAAAAAATTGCTGATTGCATCGTTGAAAATCGCAAGGCGTGCATCGTCGTCGTCAATAAATGGGATTTGTTTGATGAAAAGGTCCGCGAAGCACGCAAAGAAGAAATTACTTCTCGCAACAAAGAGGAAAATCACGGCGCACCAAAAGTGATGACCACACTCGGCGAATTTGGCCAATGGGTTCAGAAAAAACTATTCTTTCTCGATTATGCGCCAGTGATTTTTACCTCGGCGAAATCCGGTTTTCATCTGGACCGCCTGCTCGAAGCGGTGCGTTACGTTGCGGCACAGTTACAGCAAAAAATTCCGACGGGAATTTTAAATCGAACACTGCGCGACGCCGTTGACCGCCGGCAGCCGATCAGTTCAGCAGGCCATCGCCTGAAATTTTTCTACGCGACACAAGTCCGACAGTCGCCGCCGACGTTTTTGCTGTTTGTGAATCGCGATGAATTGTTTTCCGAACAATATAAAAAAAATCTTGCGAATGAATTGCGCCGTGCATTCGGCTACGAAGGCTGTCCAATTGTGCTCGTGCCAAAACCGCGTCCGAAAACCATCGAGCCGATTCGAAAGTTCAAGCCGACGCACAAAAAAGCAATGGGAAAAGTTGATGCACATCAGGAGGCGCGTCATGAAAGATATTCCCGCAAGCCCAAGAAAAAACTGCGTTGAAGTTGTTCACCGTGGCGAATAAGCCGTCATATTTTCAATGCTGGCGCGGCAATTCCGTTGATTTCATTTGCGAATATCATTTGTGTAACTTTTTTGCAAAATTTTCTTGCAACCACAATATGTTGGGTATAGGCTCACATTGTTGCCCACTAAATGGGGTTTCGCTTAAAAGCAAGCGGTTGGCGGAAACCCGAAAAGTAGGCCGAACAATCTAGTTTTCCCGACCGGTCTTCTGTTTTGAGACGGTCGGGTGATTTGTCTGAAAAAGAAATTTCAACCGTTTCAAAAGGAAATTCATGATTGACGCACGCGAGGATGTTTTGGCTCCGGCTTCGCACGCCGGTCGCCATCGTGCCGCAAAAATGCCGGCGGCACGCAATGTAAAACCCAACACGACTGACGCGAAAAAGTTTTTGCAGGTCGAACGCGTGTTCAGTGACGCGAAAATCAAGCCGTTCGACCAGATTGAATGGGACGAGCGCACAGCCGAGATCACCGACGACGCCAACAAGATTATTTTCAAACAGGAGAACGTCGAAGTGCCGAAATCGTGGTCGGTGCTGGCGACAAAAGTTGTCGTGTCGAAATATTTTTATGGCGAGCAAAACACTTCTGAGCGCGAAACTTCGGTACGGCAACTGATCCACCGCATTTCGCGGACAATTGCGGATTGGGGAATTGCGGACGGTTATTTCAGCAAGGCGGACGGCGAAATTTTTTACGACGAGTTGACCTGGCTTTGCTTGAATCAATACGGCGCGTTCAATTCGCCGGTGTGGTTCAATGTCGGGCTATTTCACGAATACGGCGTTGGCAAAAAATCCGGCAAAGGCAACTGGTTTTACAATCGCAAGACCGGCGAAGCCGAGCGCGCTAGCACACAATACGAATATCCGCAAGGTAGCGCGTGCTTCATCCAATCGGTCGAAGACAACATGGAAGACATCATGCGTCTTGCGTCGAGCGAAGCGATGCTCTTCAAATACGGTTCCGGTACCGGCACGGATTTGTCTCCGCTCCGTTCAAAACGGGAAAAGTTGAGTGGCGGTGGTCGCCCAAGCGGGCCAATGAGTTTTTTGAAAGTTTATGACCAGGTTGCTAACGTCGTAAAATCCGGTGGCAAAACCCGGCGCGCGGCGAAGATGAACACGCTCCGTGATTGGCACGGCGACATAGAAGAATTTATTGACGCCAAGCAAAAGGAAGAAAAGAAAGCGTGGGCATTGATCGAACAGGGCTACGACGGCAGTTACAACGGCGATGCTTACGGCAGCGTAATGTATCAGAACGAAAATCTTTCCGTGCGCGCCAGCGATGAATTCATGCATGCCTCACTCTCCGACAAGGAGTGGTGGACGCGCTCAATCACAACCGGCAAGCCCTTGGAAAAAAAGGACGCAGCGAAGCTGCTCTACAAAATCGCGGAAGGCACGCACATTTGCGGCGACCCAGGAATGCAATACGACGGCGCGATCCATAAATGGCACACCTGCAAAGGAACTGAACCGATTCACTCCACCAATCCGTGCAGCGAATATGTTTTCATCAACAACACCGCGTGCAATCTGGCGTCGCTGAATTTGATGAAATTCAAGCGCGAGGACGGAAAATTTGATGTGGAGCGCTTCAAAGCCGCCGTGCGCATCTTTATCACGGCACAGGAAATTCTTGTGGATAATGCGAGCTATCCAACGAAAGACATCGCGGAAAATTCACACATCTTCCGCACGCTCGGCCTCGGCTACGCGAACCTCGGCTCGCTTTGCATGAGTTACGGTTTGCCGTATGACAGCGACGAAGGCCGAGCATTGGCCGGCGCGATTACTGCGATTATGACCGGCCACGCTTATGAGCAGAGCGCGGAAATTGCCGCAAACATCGGCACATTCCCAGGCTACCACGACGCGCGTTGCGCGCATGTCTCGAAGCCGCTGGTAAAAGACAATGTTGAGTCCATGCTTGGCGTCATCAAACTTCACCGTGAAGCCGTTGAAGAAATTCAGCCGAGCGCAGAATTTAATTATCTCAAGACCGAGGCGCGGAAAACTTGGGACGGCGCGCTCGCCAAAGGCCGCCAGCACGGCTATCGCAACGCGCAAGTCACCGTGCTCGCACCGACAGGAACGATTGCGTTTCTTATGGAC
>JBEKZT010000164.1:0-6626 GCA_049509595.1 Verrucomicrobiota bacterium | reverse complement strand
TCCGGCAGGGTGACGTCTACGTTCGAGAAGCCAAGCTCGCCATAATATCCCTGCAATTTTTCCAAGCCTTCGCGCACGCGCGTGGAATCCACTTTGCCGGTGTAATTGGAAAGCATTCCGAATTCTTGCGGCGGCAAAGCAGTGTTGCCTTCAATCTGGTAAGTGCGCACGTCGAGCGCCGGCAACAACTTGACCGGCGCGTTGGTGTCGAGCGGCGCGGCAAACAAATCCTCAATGACGGCGGGCAAATTGGTTTCCGCAGCCTGACTGTCGGAAGATTTCACCAGTGCGGTCATGAGCATGATCAGGATCAGATGTTTGATATTTTTCAGGCTAAAAGCGTGTTTTACTGGCGAAAATTTTATCGCCACCGTGGTCATTATTTAATCAATTGACCGGCGCGGACAAAATCCGCGCCGGTCTTTGCGTTTTTCAGCTCAAAAGTTCGAGCTGACCGGTTGCCTGACTTCAATATAGTTGCGATGTGATCAAACCACCGTCCAAGGTGGTGCTGCGGGAAACAGATGCGTTCACGTCGGCATATGAAACGAATTTATTAACGAACAATGAATTATTGTGGTCGTAAGTAGAATCCGACACCGCATTTTCCAAGGCGATAATGAGCGCCAATTGATCGGACGATGGCGCCCGGCTGTCCCCGGTCGGAAAATAAATATACCGTTCATAACCCCAGAGCGGATAGCTGCCATTGATGACATTGGTGGTGCTAAAGAACACGCCTTCGTAACTTAATTGAGGAAGTGTGCCTGCATCCTGCGCCGCCACCGTGCCAATAGAATCGGTAATGACTTTAACATTGTTGGCCACCTCGGTGCCGCTGCCGGCACCGGCCCATTCAACGGGTTGACCGAGCGCGTTGGTGTGGTAGTTTGCCGCAGCACCGGTGAAAAAGATGTTGGCATCAATCACCTGCCGGACGGCAGCGGCTGTGTTACGACCCACAAAATAGACCGGGTTGGATGAGGCCCCACCGAAATATGTTGCAGGCAGCGTGGCACCGGATGACTCCAGATAATTGGCCAGACGTTGCGTCAGATTTGTTATTCCGACGAGATCCGCGCTCGGATTCTTCACGTAGACGAGCGGTGCGACCAAGGTATAATCTTGCTGGATTCCCAAGGCGGTAGAACTGATACCCACAGTTTCCGGGGCGACAATGCTGATCGCACTGACCGGTATGGCCGTGGAATTATCCGTCAATACGACATGGTTCTGGTTCGCTATGTCTAGAATGGCTGCCGCGCCGCCGGTGAAGTTGAAATCCCAGACGACGTTGGTGGTTCCACCATTCCAGTTTCCGGTGGCCCGAAAGATGAGACTGTTGGTGGAGTTGGAGGTGATGGAGCCGCCGGGCAAGAGGCCGCCCACGCTGTTCGTCAGGCGGTCTTGGACCAGCTTGATGCTGGCATTGCCGCCAACGGTGACAATGTTAATAGTGGCTGCATGGAGCGCAGGTGCCAACAGTGCGCCGGAAATGCCGGTTAGGATTATTTTTTTAAGATAATTTTTCATATTTTTTATCGGTTGTTTGTTAGTTGTTTGTTAGTTGTTTATTGGTTGTTGTTGAGGGTTTTTTTTACTTCCTCTTTTTTAATTTTTTTAAGTTTAATCGGTTAGGTTTTTGTTGTTATCAGATTTGGTTCCGACGGAACTGATTGCGAAACTTGACCAACAGCAAGCCGACCCCCAACAATCCATACAAGCTTGGTTCAGGCGCTGGCGTAATAGAGGTGAAATCCAGCGTGCCATCGCTATTGAAGGTGAAGTCACCATCAAAGATTGCCTGATGAGTAGGTCCCTGACCCGGATCGAACTCGAACAGATCCGCAGTAACACTCCCACCCGATGAAAAAGTGGAAGACGTCGTGGTCGTTGGAAAACCACTGGGCGCACCGTTAAAAGTGCCAGCCTCGTGAGTGTAGCCATTGACGTTGCCGTTCGGAATGATTGCCACGGTCGGACCCGCTGCATTGGCTGTGCTCCAAGGCAAAAGACCGGTAGTGTTGTAACCTCCAAAGCCGTCCAGCCCAAGAATTCCCAGTTCAGTTGACTTTAGCGTATTTTGCACCGAGCCCGTCAAGTCATTTGGTGCGGTGTTCGGACCAGCACCCGATTGTTGAATTGAAAGGTAGGAGGTGTTTGCCGCGATGGGTCCAGATGCATTATTCTGCAGCCCGAATATTGAGAACGACAAACTGTTGACACTGGCACCTGCGGTCGTGAGATACGAGTCGAAACTGCCGACTTGAACTGTCGAACCGCCCGAGAGCAAGTCCAAACTGCCGAGACTGCCAAGGTCAACCTCGACATCGGCAGCGCCGGACTTGCTCAAGTCCAAAACCAGATCGCCGTCATTATAGTTGATCTGGGCATGCGCAGAAAGACCCGACAAGGCCAGTCCCGCCAATCCCAGAATAGGTATGAGTTTTCTTTTCATTGTTTTCCTTTTGTTTGTTGTGTTTGTTTGGCGAATCCTCCAGGGGACCGGTCAGATTCAAATTTTTCATGGAGTGACAATTTTAATATGATTGCACCGTGTAAAACCGCGCCGGGTCGGTCGCCGAGGTATCACTCAAAGTGCCGGTGGCACCGGTGCCGGACACTGATCCTGGAACGATTGTCCAACTGCTGCGATTGAGGGTTATATTGGTGGTGTAAAGCAGACGGTAATTAGTGCCGGACACCGTGTTAAAATTCACCGAAACTGTCCCGCCATTTTTCGTGATGGACGTGATGGTAGTGCGCGGCGGTGTCGGCAGGCTGAAATACAATGTGCCATTTGACTTGAAGGTGAAGTAACCCACATAGACGGCCTTGTGAGAAGCGCCAAGCGGATCGAACTCAAAAAGGTCGGAAATGGTGTTTGTGTTCCCTGTCGAAAACGTGCCAGACGTCGTGTTTGCAGGAAACCCGCTGGGCGCGCCGTTGAAACCCCCAACCAATGAAGTATAGGAACTGGTGGATGCAGTCGGAATAATCGCCACAGTGGCGGAATTATTGGTCGCATTTGCTGCATTGGCTGCACTCCAAGGCAAAAGGCCGTTGATTTGATAACCGCCAAAGCCGTCAGAACCCAAAATTCCCAGTTCAGTTGACTTGAGAGTATTTTGCACCGAGCCTGTCAAGTCATTCGGAGCCGAGTTCGGACTGGTGCCAGCTTGTCGATCTGAAAGCCAAGAGGTGTTCGCCGCCAGGGATCCAGACGCGTTGTTTTGAATTCCGAACACAGAAAACGACAGGTTGTTGACGTTGCCAAAAATTCCGACGAGTTGATTGGTTGCGTTATACGCAGTGATTTGCACCGTCCCGCCCGCTGTCGCCGCCGCATTGGTCAGGCTGGCAAGATTACCAACGTCAACCTCCACGTCATACGTAGCACCCGACTTGCTGAAATCCAAAATGAGGTCGCCATCGGCGTAATTATTATACAATGTCTGGGCATAGGCTGGCAGGCAGGCCAGAGATAACGCGATTGCGCCAAGGTTGAGCAGTTTTTTTAAGTTCATAATCCGGTCGTTTTCAGTTTGCCTGTTTGCAACCATTCGGTCGCAGTCACAGGTTTTTTATCACTGAAGAACTTCCGGTGAACCGGTCAGCTCCACATTATTCAAAGGTTAAACTTGAGCCTCCTCTTTGCGAGGTGGGCAAATTATCCGCTACATCAGCGCGATTATTGCATATGCTCCCGGGCAAATAACACCATCTGTATGTCCGCCAAATGTTCGGCGGCTGAAATATCCGCCCCCTGCCCTGAAACACTATTGTTGTCGGAACCAACGTCATTAGAAACAGCCGGAGCTTGAAGCGACGCGTTATCACTATCCGAAGTGCCGGCAAAAGAAGCATTTGGAACCATCAATCCCTGACCCGAAGGATTATTTTTATACGCACCAGCGGCATAACCTGAACCAGATCCCGACGAGTCAGTAATACTGCCGTTGTTGCCAGACATTCGGTTTCCCGATGCCAGAGCCGTGCCGCCAGCAAAACGATTTCCATACAAAGCGCCGAGATTGGAAGACGCAGTTTGCCAGACATTCCCCGGAGCAGTTGGAAATCCATTCGAAGGTGTTGCAGCGACGAGTGGCAATTCCTGAACCGTGCCGTGGTTATTAAAAGTCACGACGGCGTTTTTTTCATCAATCCGGATAACCTCAATGCCATCCTTTCGCTGGCCTTCGCCCAGTATGTAAGATTTTTCACTGGCCGGCTGGCCGGGCTGATTGTCGCTGACTTTGAACAACGTCTGCACACTGCCGAAGACGGACATGATGCCGTTTGGCGTGATTGTTGGCAGCGGTTCAGTCGGGGTTGATGACGTGGACAATACGGACGTGTCGAGAGCAAACATATTGCGCGTCACAATCTGCGTGTAAGGATTGTCCGAAGACGTCCCGCTATTTGCAAAGACGTCCATGCGCCACGGAAATGTGATTACTAGGCAAAACGATATTTTTCTAAAAAAGTTCATCAGGAGAAATTTGGTCTCGCCTTAATCGGGTAAAAATATGCAAAAAATCATACATTCAAAAGCGCGCTAATGTCGTCGGTCTCGGTGCCAATGTCCGTGAAGAGCCAAGTCGAAAGATAACGCTCGCTCGATGACGGAACCACAGCGACAATCGTTTTACCTTTATTTTCGGGACGTTTGGCCACTTGCAACGCTGCCCAAATAATCGCGCCGCTTGAAACGCCGACAGGAATTCCATCAAGTTGATTCACTTCTTTTGAAACCGGGCCGGAATCTTCCTCACTCACTTGAATCGTTTCATCGAGAATCTTCGTGTTCAAATTTGCCGGAATAAACCCCGCGCCGATGCCCTGCAATTTATGCGGGCCGGGCTGCCCACCGGAAATCACCGGCGATTTTGAAGGTTCGACAGCAACCGCTTTGAAACTTGGCTTTAGTTCACGAAGTCCACCTTGCCGTCCGTATCGCGCCAGATTTCTTCTGCGGTCGTCCGCCGGTGAATCGCCGGATTCGACGGGTTGCTGAATTGCTGGAGGATGACGCTGTTGGGAATTTGTTTGTGGAGTTCCTCGGCCTTGGCAATCGCGCCTTTCATGCCCTTTACGCCCTCGCTCAACACGAGTTTCGCACCGAGAATTTTCAATAGCTTGCGCCGCTCGATGCTCATCGTTTCGGGCATCGTCAAAATCAATTTCAATCCGCGCGCGGCGGCGACGAACGCCAGCGCGATGCCGGTGTTGCCGCTGGTCGGTTCAATCAAAATGGTGCTTTCGTTGATCGCGCCGGATTTGAAGGCGTCTTCAATCATTGCCAAGCCAATGCGGTCTTTGACGCTGGAAAGCGGATTGAAAAATTCGAGTTTGAGCAACACGTCGGCGACCGCGCCGTGTTTTTTTGCCGTGCGGTTCAGCCGCACGAGCGGTGTGTTGCCGATGGTTTCAGTGATGTCGTTGTATATTTTGCTCATAAATTTTAGAGGTTAGGCGCATAGGCGATGAATTTTCTGTATTCGAGTAAAATGGTTTGGAGCGCCGCAACAAACGCGGCCTCCTTCAAATACTCCGGCGGAGATGCAGGCGTTTCCAAAATGATTTCAAACGGACGTGGACGCTCTTTCGGCGGCGCGGATAAAATGCCGTCGAACGTATCGCGGATGATTCCGTTGCGTGCGGCAAAGCCGTCAATGATTGGCCGTCCGTCGCGCGGCAACAATTTTTCGGCGGCGCGCAACGCTGGTTCGATCAAATGCTTCGTCAACGTCGCGCCGCGAACGATGCCGTAAAAACCGTCGCTCGTATCATCCGTGTGCAATGATATGATTCCTTGAAACGAACGTGAAATCAGTTCGGCCTGAAGCAAACGGACTTCCGGCTCGGCGGAATTCTTCCAGAATTCGCGGTTCAAATCTTTTCCGGCGCGGGAAAATCGTGTTGCGTCCTCAAAGCCGGTCGGATTGCAAACCGGATAAAGCGATAAATAATAACCGGCAATCAAATCCGGTTTGGCTTCGAGCAGCTTGATGAATTGGACAACCGCATGAACACCTTCCGGTTCGTCGCCATGAATGCCCGCAAAAATTCCGACGCGAATCGGCGTGTCGCCGCCATTCGGTCCGACAAACAAATAGCGTGGCAATTCGTAACGGTCGCCATTGATTTCAAATTGTGCCTCGTAATTTGCGACGAGATTTGGCGAGGTCACGGCTATTTTGTCCAGCGGCGCGAGCAGTTCTCCGATGGAGCGGCGTTGCGCCCGCAGCGTTTGCGTCGCGGTTTTAATTGGAGCGTCGGCGATGGTCATGGATTTAGATTTATTGTGGTTGATAAATTTGATCAAAAATTCCGCCGTCGGCAAAATGCACCTGCTGCGCCTTCTGCCAGCCACCCGCGATTTCATCCACCGTGAACAATTCCAACGGCTTGAAGCGTGTGGAATACCTCGCAAGAATGGTTTGATTTTTCGGACGGAAGAAATGTTGCGCCGCCAGTTCCTGCCCGGCGTCACTGTATAGATATTCGAGATAGGCGCGCGAAACGGCCTCGGTGTGATGCCGCTGCACATTGTGATCCACCCAGGCCACGGGATTTTCCGCGAGAATGCTCACTGGCGGAAGGACGACCAATAGTCCGTCATC
>JBEKZT010000163.1:0-5126 GCA_049509595.1 Verrucomicrobiota bacterium | reverse complement strand
TTTCTTGTTAGAAAAATGGCTTTCCTTGTAAGCAAAGAAGTTTTTCTTGTTAGGTCAAAGACTTTTCTTGTTAGCAAAGTCGTTCTTCTTGTAAGAAAAGAGACTCTTCTTACCGTCTCAAAGACTTTTCTTGTAAGAAAAATGATCTTTCTTGTTAGCTTAGAGACTTTTCTTACAAGCGGGAACGTTTTTCTTGTTAGAAAAACGACCAATCAAACTAGAAAATTGGGCTATTCTGGCACAGAAATGCGATGCAATAGGCGGTGAAAATGACTGCATGGGCTGTCCACATGAAAATCTAGCGGCCAAGTCGTTTCAGTAATTTTTCGTGAATTCCGCCAAAGCCGCCGTTGCTAAAAACACAAACAATGTCGCCGCCTTGAACGCTCTTCGTAACGTGCGTGACAATTGAATCCACATCAGGCAAATAAGCGGAATTTTTTCCGGCAAACTGCAAATCCTGCATTAACTTTTCAGGACTAAGTCGTTCTTCAATGCCGATTTGCTCCAGCCGCGCAATTTCGGAAATAACAACTGCGTCGGCATCGGCAAATGCGTTCGCCAGTTCATTTTGGAAGACGTTCCGCCGCGTCGTGTTGCTGCGCGGTTCAAAAATCGCCCAGATTTTTTCGCGCGGATATTTGATGCGCAGCGCGCGCAGCGTCTCGCGAATCGCTGTCGGATGATGCCCGAAGTCGTCAATGACTGTGACTCCGCCGGCGATGCCGCGAACTTCCATGCGCCGCTTGATGCCTTTGAACGTGTCGAATGCGGACTGAATTTGTTTGTTCGACAAGCCGCAATGTTTTGAACACGCGACGACGGCCAGCGCGTTGCGAACATTCAATTCGCCAACCAGATTCAAATGAAACTTAAAACTGGGTATTTCAAATTCCGTCGCCGTTGGAGCATAACGAATGTTGAAGGCGCGGACAGAATTGTTTTCACCAAGACCAAAACGCTTGACCGGACACTGCGTGACGTTCAGCAGTGGCAGAAGATTTGCGTCGTCACCGTTGCCGAGCAAAAGTCCGTTGCGGGGAATCAACCGGATGAAATGTGAAAACGATTTTTTGATCGCGTCGAGATTTTCAAAAATGTCCGCGTGATCGAATTCAAGGTTGTTGATGATGGC
This sequence comes from Verrucomicrobiota bacterium, assembly GCA_049509595.1. Classification (GTDB taxonomy): domain Bacteria; phylum Verrucomicrobiota; class Verrucomicrobiia; order Limisphaerales; family UBA11358; genus UBA11358. The sequence continues at coordinate 3,991 of JBEKZT010000163.1, read as the reverse complement.
AATTTCCGGCTGGTAATGGATGAACTTGCTGCGTTTGTCGAAAAACGCCGTGTCGTATTCGTCGCCTTCGATGATGAACCATTCGCTGTCCGTGAAACGCGCGCCTTGCGAAAAATTATTCGGAATGCCGCCGATGAGAAAACTCGGATTCAATCCGTTATGCTCGAAAACCCACGTGAGTAAGGAAGTCGTCGTCGTTTTGCCATGCGTGCCGGTGACGGCAATCGAGCGCTTGCCGCGAATAAAAAATTCCCTGAGTAACTCCGGCAACGAGCAGTAACGCAATTTATGGTCGAGAATAAATTCCACTTCCGGATTACCTCGTGAAATAGCGTTCCCGATGACGACCAAATCCGGCTTGTGCGCAAGATTTTTTTCCGCGTAGCCGTTCAACACTTCGATTTTTTTCCCAGCGAGAAACGTAGACATGGGGGGGTAAACGTTTTGGTCCGAGCCGGTGACGATAAAATCTTTGTCGCGCATGGCCGCTGCCGCCGAAGCCATCGCGGTGCCGCAGATGCCGGTGAAGTGGACGGACTTGATTTCCGATGAAAACATTTTCAGAAATTAAACCACGAAGGCACAAAGGCACAAAGGTTTTTGATTATCCAAACATCCTCTAATTCATTTGCGCCAGCACCCGCTCCGAAATTTTCTGCCCGATGGCAAGCGACGCGGTCGCGGCAGGGGACGGTGCGTTGACGACGTGTAAGATTCCTTTTGCCTCTTCAAAATGAAAATCCTCTACCAATTTTCCGTACGGCGTCATCGCCTGCGCGCGAACGCCGGAACTGCCAGTCTCCAAATCTTCCTCACGGATTTCAGGCACGAGTTTTTGTAGCGAGTGCGTGAATTCTTTTTTGGAAAAAGACCGGCTGATTTCGTAGCCGCACATGCTTGGATACGCAGCGAGAAATTTCCACAAACCTGGAAAAAAAAGTAACTCCGTCAAGTCACGCAAGTTGATGTTCGCCCAGCGATAGCCTTCGCGCGCGAAGGCGAGCACGGCGTTCGGTCCGGCTTCAACGACGCCGTGGATCAGTCTCGTGAAATGGACGCCGAGAAAAGGAAATTTTGGGTCCGGCACTGGATAAATCAAACTCCGAACCAGAAATTGCCGCTCCTTTTTGATTTGGTAATACTCGCCGCGAAACGGGATGATTTTCGCCGACGGTCTTTGTCCTGCCGCACGTACGAGCCGGTCGGAATGAAGTCCGCCGCAAGTCACAACAAATTTTGCGCAAAAATTTCCGTCGGACGTTTCAATATTTTTTTCGCCGCCGGTGGAAACAATTTTCAGAACTCGCGCATTGAGTCTGATTATGCCGCCTCTTTTGCAGATCAATTCGCCAAGTTTTTCGCAAACAGCCAGATAATTTACGATGCCTTCCTGCGGCACGTGAATCGCGGCGATGCCACCGGCGTGCGGCTCGATTTCCTTGATTTGAGCGGAATTTAGTTTTCGCAAACCGAGCAAGCCGTTTGCGTTTCCGCACTGCCACAAATTTTCCAATCGCGGCAATTCGTCTTCAGAAGTGGCAACAACAATTTTGCCGCACTGCTCATGCGCGACGCCGTGCTCGCGGCAAAAGGCAACCATTTGTTGCAGGCCATTGACACTCAATTTTGCCTTTTCCGAGCCGGGTTTGTAGTAAAGACCGGAATGCATAACACCGCTGTTGTGGCCGGTTTGGTGCGCAGCAAGTCTGGATTCCTTTTCGAGCAGCAAAATTTTCAATTGCGGGCGCGATTCCAAAAGCCGGAAGGCCGTGGCCAAACCCACAATTCCGCCGCCAATAATCGTTACGTCACATTTCATTCGCTTGAAATGAAAATTTGTGAGCTGGTTATATTTTATTCAACAATTCGCACAACGCCTCGATGCGGCTGGTTTTGAGTTCGGGATAGTTGCCGATGTAAGCGCCGAAAAAGTGAACGTGGTCCACCTTCGGATATTTTTTATATTCGTCCGGCATCAACTTGCGCATGAACGGCTGGCGCAATTGGTTGCCACCGCCCGAAGTACCACGGCGAAATTCGATTTTTCTTTCGCGTAAAGTTTTCTCAATACGGTTCCAAAGTTCCTGGTCTGGTTCGCGCAAAACCAAAGTGAAGGCGTAATTGCAACTGCCTTCGCGTTCGAACGCAATGAAATATTTTCCCCCGTCGAGGTTGTCGAGAAACAAATTCAGATTGTGTACGCGAATTTTGTTGCGTTCATCCAACCTCATCAGCTGTGAACGCCCTATAATCGCATTGATTTCCGTGCCGCGGACGTTGTAAGCCGGAAATGCAAAAATGAAATCGGGGTTCAGGTCCGGCCATTCGGTTTTGTAGCGGTTTTTCAGCGCGGTGGATTTGCTTTCGCGCACCATGCCGTGTGAGCGAAACATACGAAGCATTTCGTAAAAATCGGAATCGTTTGTACATACCATTCCGCCTTCAATTGTGCTCATGTGATGCGCGTAATAAAATGAAAAATTTGAAGCGAAACCGAACGAACCGAGCTTTTGTCCCTTGAACGTCGCGCCGTGTGACTCGCAAACGTCTTCAATGAGCGGAATGTTTCGTTTTTTTAGTTCCGCCAGCAGAAAATCATCGAGCGCGTTGTAGCCGAGAACATGCGTGAGAAAAACCGCGCGCGTTTTTTTGGAAATTATTTTTTCGACCTGTTTCGTATCCATGCCGAGCGTGCGCGGATTGATGTCCACGAACACAGGCGTGAATTCATTTTGCAAAACGGACGCTATGTCGGAAATCCACGTCAACGTCGGCACAATAATTTCGCCACCGCCGAAGCGTTCGCGAAGCGCCGCCATTGTGATTTGGTTTGCCGACGAACCGGAGTTGACAAACACGCTGTGTTTTACGCCGAGCCAGTTCGACCATTCTTCCTCGAAGGCGGCGACGTTTTTCGATTGGGTCAGGATTGGGTTGTCCTGCTGAAGGAATTTGATAACAGCATCGAGGTCTTCTCTTGCAATGTTGTTTTTCATCAACGGCCAGTCACGCAATTCGGCGGCGATTTTACTTTTCATTGTAGTAATCGCCATGCTCAACGATGATGGTGCTTCGACCATCCTCGCGTTCCAATGCCTTTTTGTAGGTGGGGGTAATTTGCTCCGGATCGTCCAAGCGAATTACTTCGATCGTTTTGCACATAAACCGGAACGCTTCCGTAAAATCGCCAATATGCTGATGCTGCGGATGCAACGGGCGTTCGGAACCAATTCCCGTGCGAATAATAACTTTCGGTGTGTATCCGCCATTGGAAACAATCGGTAATTTGTCCAAATGATTCACGATTTGATTTACGGCCAACAGCAAAAAATTCCAGCGCGGATAAATGCTCACAGGAATAAGCCCGTTCAAGGCCATTCCTGTGGATATGCCCATTTGCATTTCCTCAGTGACTGGCAATTCCAGTAATTTTTCGCGGGAAACATTTTTGAGAGTGTTGCTCATGGCCGTGCCTGCACAAGCGACAGCTTGGCCCAGAAAAATGGTCCGTTCGTCGCACGCGAGAAACTCCATTGCGCGGCAAAGTTCGTCAAAATATTTCATGTGCGTTGAAAGTTAAAATTGGACGCGCTGGCCCGCGCCGGCATGAGGATATTTGGACTGATATTTGTAATACACGACAAGTGGATGGCAAATATTTTCGTAAGTGAGTGCCGGCTGATTCCATGTTCTGCGCGTGTCAGTGCAAACAGATTTACCGTTGTCCTCGATGATGAAACGGATTGGCAATTGATGATTTGTCGAATACTTGAGGCACTCGTGAAAGGCGCCGGTCTCGGCAGTCATTTCGCCAGCAAAACAATGTACGCGCGCTTTTTCGCCACGACGTTTGATACTCATTGCCACACCGACAGCCATTGGCAAAACCCCCGTCACGATAGCCGAAGAAACGATCCGATATTTTGGAAAACAAAGTGAAATGGAGCGACCGGCGATAATTTCTGCTTTTACTTCCTCTTGCGGGACGCCT
>JBEKZT010000162.1:0-5145 GCA_049509595.1 Verrucomicrobiota bacterium | reverse complement strand
GATCCGCGCGAATATTTGGGGAATTGAGTTTGCGCATTTTTGGCAATAAAGATTTGCCATGAAAGTAAAAAACATCATTAGGCTTTTGCCGCTGCTGCTTCTGACTTTGGGAAGCGGCTGTGCAACCAAAGCGCTTTGAAACAATGGAAATCTGGAGGCGATCAAAGAACCCGCAAGCAATGTCAACTTGCGCTTGTTCGACTCAAAACGACAAAATGATCTGCTCGTCGTTTATGACGAATACTCCGAACGCAACGATGGAATCCACACGCGAGCTTATTGGCTGAATGAAAATGAAATGCTCGTCAATCAACGGCAGGCACCGCATTTTACAAACACCCACTTGATGAGCAAGTTGCCATTCGTGCCTATTTTCTATGAACCAATTTCAAGTGAAACGAATTTGACGCAGCCGTTTTACGCTGTTGTTGCAACGAATGAACAATCGTTTACACTTTATTCCAGCAACCGCGAAATTAATTCGTATGACTTGCCGGTTTACAACGACGGCAGGGGACGAGTTGAAAAAATCGCACTAACACCAGTTGCCGTGATAGCTGACCTTACAATCATCGGCGGGTATATCGGTTGCCTTTACATTTTTCCAACGGTCATCGGATCCGACGGAACCCTTGAAAATCCATACCAAATTTTCACGCCGAGCAGATAAATCGTGAAGGTCGTGCCTTCGCCACTGCCAGAAAATTCGAGCGGCGACTTAATTGGAATATTTAGCAAGAATGTCGGCCACAACTTGCTCGTTCAATTCATAACCTTCCAAAAATGGGAAACCTTCCCAACGAACGATGCCTTGCGGGTCAATGATTAGGACATGCGGGATACCGGTCACTCCGACCGCGTTTTTCGTGCGCGCTTGTGTGTCTATGGCGATTGAGTATTCAATCTGCGGATTGGCGAAGTTCCTTACGGCTTCTTCAGTTTCGTCGGAGATCCCTATGACAACAAGTTTGTCGCCGAATTTCTCATGATAGGCATTCAATTCCGGAATGGCCTTACGGCACGGCGGACACCAAGTAGCCCAAAAATCAATCAAGGTGAATTTGCCACGACGATCTGGTTCAGGCGTCAGCCATTTTTCGACGATCAAATCGGGGGCTTTCTGATTCAAAAAAGACTTGGCCCAAAGTTTCTTTCCCGCCCCCGTAGTCTGAGTGGTATCAACAGATTGTTCCCGGCTCTCGTCTGGTGGTTGTGGGGCGGGTTGGCTGACAACCAAACTGTGATATTCGGCGTTAGCTTGAGCTTGTTTTTGTTCTGCTTCGCCGGCTTTTTTTGCGTTGTAATGGAAATGCTTTTGAAGTTCAGGATCGAGATTCTTTAATTTCACGTTCGCCATGCCACCGGCGTAGGTGAAAAAAATATCCGTGGGCGTCACCGTGGTGACCGTCACGTTGCTGTAAACATCGCTGCCCACCTTGAGAACCGGCAGATTCTCATCCGCGCGAACGACCGTAATTGTCGCCAGCAAAACCAAGATAATAAAACCGCTGACACGCATATTTCATACCTGTTTTATCAAATTCGCTCCCGGCAGATAAACCGTGAAGGTTGTGCCTTTGCCCGGTTGCGTGTGGACGTGCAACGCGCCGTTGCTTTCCTTGATGAGCCGCTGAATGATGTTGAGTCCAAGACCGGTTCCCTGTCGCGGGCCTTTGGTGGTGAAATAAGGCTGGAAAATTTTCGGGAGCACTTCCGCGGGAATGCCCGGGCCGGTGTCGCGCACCCAAAATTTTACCAGCGGCGCACTGTTGTCCAAGCCTTCGACATTTAGAAACCGCTCTTGCGGGCTATCCTTGAATGCCGTTAAATCGAGCGGCTGGCGCAAAATTTCCCCGCCGATTTCCACCTGATGACTGTGCGGCACGCATTGAAAAGCGTTCACGGCGAGATTCAATAAAATTTGAATGAGATCGGTGCCGTTGATTTTGACGGCGATGTCTTCAGCCACTGGCGTGACGTTGAACTCATTGTCCAGCAAACTCGGGTGAACGCGAATGAGCTGGCCGAGATCGTGCAGCAATTGGTTCACGCTGACGCACGGTGTTTCGCTGGGTTGCTGGCGCAAAAAGCCGAGGTAGCGCCGGGAAATTTCAATGCAATTGGTCACCTGCCGTGCAATCACGCGCAGGCGGTCTTTGATGAATTCCAAATCCTCGACTTCCAGCCGCGATAAATGATTGAGCCGGCGATTGAGGATTTGCACAAAGCCGGAAATGACCGTGAGCGGGCCGTTGATGTCATGAATGATGCTCGCGTAAATGTCGCCGCGCGTTTTGGCAATCTGCTCCTCAACGCGCTGGTTTTGCAATTCCGTGAGCAGTTCCTGCACTTTTTCCGCGCTGCTGTGAATTTCACTTTCGAGCAGGCGCCGTTGCATCGCCTGGCCGACAGCACTACGGATTGTCGCGATGTCGAACGGTTTGTTGATGTAATCGCACGCGCGCAGCCGCAGCGCCTGTCGAATCGTGTCCGTCGTTTCAAACGCCGTCATCATGATCGCCTCGATGTCCGGGTCAACATACCGGAGACGTTCCAAAACTTCGATGCCCGACATGCCGGCCATGCGAATGTCCAGCACCGCCACATCAATTTGATTTTCCTGCGCCAGTTTGATGGCGCTCGGCCCGTCCCCGGCCATCAGTAAATCGTATTCGTCCTTGAAAATCACGCGCAACGACTGGCGCGGCCCGTCTTCGTCATCCACAATCAATAAAACACCGCGCCGTTTCGGAGGCGTGGATTTCACCAACTCCGCCATCATGCTGTTCGCCTCGGCCACTGTTTCAACGATTGAAGTCATTTTTTGAAAATTATTTAAACTCGACCCAATGAAGGCGTCGAGCCGCGCTACTTTAATGAAAAAAAAAGCGTTCTCAAGAATAAATCATGTCAAACTTGCGACAATTTCAAACGCAACATTTCAAGCGCTTGACGCCCCGTGACTTCCTTGAATTTTTCACGTTCAAAAAAATCCAGTTTTCGCTCAACCATTGTTTCAAATTCCCCGGCCAGCGCGATAAAAACCGTCCCCACCGGTTTGTCTCCCGTGCCGCCGCTTGGCCCGGCGATTCCCGTGACCGCGATCGTAAAATCCGCGCCGAATTTTTTTCGCGCGCCTTCGGCCATTTCGCGCGCGACCGCTTCGCTTACCGCGCCGTGCTGTTTCAAAGTTTCGGCGCGAACACCGGTAAATTTTTGTTTTGCTTCGTTGCTGTAAGCCACTACGCCGCCCAAAAAGACTTCCGACGCGCCCGGCACATTCGTGATTCGATTTGCAATAAATCCGCCCGTGCAGGATTCCGCCAAAGCCAGCGTTTGTTTCCGTTCAATCAACAGGCGAATTAATGACGCTTCGAGCGTTGCCTTTCCAGTGGTGGTTGTGTTCAAGCGTGGAAAGGATAACAAATTTCAACGGCTGATTGCCAGAGCCACGCTTACAACAAACAGCAAGATGCCAATTACCGCAACCGTCAACCACAAGGTTTGCGCCTTTGTCGGGCATGAAACTGCTTTGACTTTCGAGGCGGAATGATAATGTCTGAACTTGGGTTGCCTTGCGCGTAAAATAAGTCGGGTTGTAGCGTTACTGGGTGATTTTGGGACAATGATTGGACGAAAACAAGTTGGACACTCCATGTGTGAACCGGCCGCACCTAAATCGCACGCGATATGCTGGTGGCATACTGGACAGGCAAATTTCAATTCGCCAATTGTGGTCATGGCTTAACGTGTAGAAAATCCCGTGCCAAATTCAGGCTGGTCGGTCATGGTGCGCTAGATTGCGCTGTTTTGGCACAACAAAGCGGTTCTGTTTCGACAAACACTTGGATTTACGCTTATCTCGCGGCTTTCGCCTTGATTCGCGGTTTGAAAGTTGTTTCGTTCGACGGCGGTTTCGAAAAATTGATCGGAGCAAGCACAATCATTCTTTGAATCAAAAATTAAAAACATTTTGGGAATCCTGCGAAAAGCATGGAATTGTTCTGACGCAATTCATTCTTACCGTCAGCATCGCCGAGCAAGCCGTTTCATTTTTTGAGCAAAATGAATTCGTCAAAAAATTTCCCTGCTCCACTTCGCGTTTCGGCATCGGGCAGACGGAAGGCTCAGACCGCACGCCGCTCGGATTGCATCGCATCGCGGAAAAAATCGGCACGGGCGAACCGGCGGGAACGGTTTTCAAATCGCGCCGGATCATCGGCCACACGTCGCAGCCGGAATTTGCGGATGCCAAGATCACCACGCGCATCCTGTGGCTGGAAGGTCTCGAACCCGGCTTGAACAAAGGATTCAACGGCGACGTCAACGTGGATTCGCACGCACGCTACATTTATATCCACGGCACGGCAGACCAAAAATCCATCGGCCGGCCCGCGTCGCATGGTTGCATCCATCTCGCCGACGCGGATTTGATTCCGCTGTTTGATTTGCTGCCGAGTGCAACTTTGGTTTGGATTTCGGAACGTTGACTGAAAGCGAAACCATTGCGCGCCGCAAAATTTTTACAGTCCTTGGACGAGCTGCTTCAATCGTCGCGGAAGATTCTTTAGTTATTTCGGAGACTCGCCCGCTCATTGGGAGCAAAGCCTCATGCTCGACACTTCGGGCTTTGATTGTTAGCGTTCGGCCATGAATTTTCTGGTCACCGGCGGCGCGGGCTTCATCGGTTCGCACGTTTGCGAACGTCTGCTGCGCGACCGTCACGCGGTCTGGGCATTCGACGACCTGAATGATTTTTACAATCCGCAGGTCAAACGCAAAAACATCCGCGAAATCCAGTCGCTCGCCAAACCGTTTAAGTTTGTCCACGGTCATTTGTCCGATGTAAAGGCGCTGGCGGACCTGTTCGGGCAAGTCCCTTTTGATCAGGTCATTCATCTGGCCGCCCGCGCGGGCGTCCGTCCCAGCCTTGATGAACCGGAATTTTTCCAGCAGGTCAATGTCGAGGGCACGGTCAATGTGCTGGAGGCGGCGCGGCGTCATGGGGTAAAAAAAATCTCAATTGCTTCTTCCTCCTCAGTTTACGGGGTGAATAAAAAGGTGCCGTTCGCGGAGAGCGATCCGGTTTTCTCGGTCGTTTCACCCTACGCGGCGAGCAAGCTGGCATGCGAGGCGCTCGGCCAT
>JBEKZT010000161.1:0-5154 GCA_049509595.1 Verrucomicrobiota bacterium | reverse complement strand
CACCGTCCTACCAGCAGCAGGCCGATGATTGCCGGAACATAGGGAACGAGACTGATCAGGGTGCTTTCATGGACATAATTGCCCCATCTCTGCCCCCCCATTTCCGCCGCGATGATGATGAAAAGCATTCGGACGAGATTTCCCAAAACTGAAAATGGAAATGCCAGCGCCATGAGCAACAGTCGTTTCCACGGGGAGCGAAATGTCATGAAGCTATAAACCGTGGCGAGCAAAAAAATCGCCACGAGGCTGTGAATGCCGCTGCAGGCCGCCACGACATCGTATTGATAGGTACCGAGCGGATCGAACAATTGCGTGCCCATGCGCAGCACGTCAATGCCTAGGATATAATGTGCCACCCATTCGGTCAGCGTGGAAACCAGCAGGCGCAGCGGAAAGGTGATGGATTCGGCGATGGTGCTGAAGGGCACGGAAAAAATAAAAAGAAAAAATGGAAAAAAACTGTGGCGCAGCCATGCGCGTCCCCAGGCCAGCCCCATCAATCCGTAAATGCCGGTGAATAGCGCAATGATGGAAACACGCGGTTCCTGAATCAGGTAGCCCACAATGTGCAATACCAATCCCAGCCCGACGAACAGTAATGCGGGCGGCCAGATTTTCAATGGCAGTTCCAGCAGTTCCCTGCGTTTCCACCAGAACAAAGCGATTACCAAAAACGGGATTAAATTCCCCTGGGCGTCATCAAATGAGGGATTGCTGCTTTTATACGCAAGTAACATCCATCCAAACAAGGATGAACTGTGGCTATAACCGAAGGTTGAATTGCCAAAAAAATGGAAAAGCACCAGCCATGCGGCCAGCATCACAAAGAAGAAGCTTTTGTTTGGCAGTCGCTGCCAGCAATTAGATAAATCAGACTGAAATTCCCCAATGGCTGTAGGTTTGGTTTGTCCATTCATAAGCGTACAAATTGAACCCTATTGGATAACTAATTGCTCATTTCTGCTCAAACAAATTCGCCATTGTGAAATTACAGCGTCATTCGCGTGGATATTTTTTCAGGCCGCAAAGCTGTCCGGCAATTTTGAGGATGAATAGCGGGTTGTTTCGGAAATAACGTCTGGCGAGTCGGCGCGGTTCCTGATAAAGGCGATAAAGCCATTCCAATCCGATTCGCTGCATCCAATGCGGCGCCTGCTTCACACGCCCGCTGTGAAAGTCAAACGCCGCGCCCACACCGATCATTAAAGTCACGTCCAATCGTGGCAGAAATTCCGCCATGAATTTTTCCTGCTTGGGCGTGCTTAAGCCAACCCACATTATGTCCGGGCGCGCAGTGCGAACCATTTCCCGCAACTGTTTTTCTTCCTCTGTGTTGAGCGCGCGAAACGGCGGGGTAAAACAGCCGGCAATTTGCAATTTTGGAAAACGCGCCTTCAGTTGGTCGCGCAACTGTTCCGCCACGCCCGGCGCGCCGCCGTAAAAAAAGTGGCGGCACGAATTGGTTTCGCTCCACGCGCAAACATCCAGCATCAGATCCGGCCCATAAACACGATGCATTTCGCGGCGGCCATTTAATTTACCCACCCAGACCATCGGCATTCCGTCCGGAGTGCAGAGGAATGCCTCGTTTAAAATTTGTCGAAATGCAGCGTCTTCCTGCGCCTCCATTACGCCATGCACACCAGTCACGCAAATGTAGCCTTTGCGCCGTTCGCGCACGACATTTGCAATGGCATCGAGTGCCGTCTGCAAATTTAGCACGCTGATGCCGACGCCGAGAACATTAACACGTTCGACAGTCATTTAATCAAAATCTGCGCGCAGCATACGGAATAAAAATCAGAACGCCAGCCGAACCCACTATGCGAGCGTCTTCTCACTGTGAAATTGGTTGCGTATCGCATGGCCTCTGCCTATTTTCGATTTTCTATTTAATTTTGTGAAGCGCATAATTATTACCGGTGGCTCGGGATTTATTGGCACTCATTTGGTTTCTCGAATGCTTGAGCAGGGACATCAGGTTTTAAACCTGGACAAGAGTGAGCCGTTGGATGTAACGCAAAAGAGTTTCCATCGTCAGGCCGACATTCTTGATGCCGTCACGCTTCGCGATTTGTTTGATTCATTCCGCCCGCAATGGCTTTTTCATCTTGCCGCTCGCACGGATTGCGACGAATCAACCACTGTTGAAGCTGGTTATGCGGTTAATACAACCGGCGCGGCCAACGTTCTGGCCGCCGCCGCCGCCGCTCCAAATTTGGAACGGGTTTTAATAACATCTTCGCAATACGTCTGCCGTCCCGGCCACCAAGTTTCCGGCGATGAGGATTACTGTCCTCACACGGTTTATGGCTGGAGCAAAGTCGAGACGGAGCGCGCCACTCGCCGCGCCAATTTGAAATGTCCATGGGTAATTGTTCGGCCCACGAACATTTGGGGGCCGTGGCACTTGCGCTATCGGAGGCAAGTATGGCGGGCCATCCAGCGCGGCTTTTATCTTCATCCCGGCGGGGCACCTATTATTCGTTCCTATGGATATGTCGGGAATGTTGTGCGGCAAATGGTCGGGTTAATGGAAGTTGAGACCGCAAAAATAAATGGCAACGTCTTTTATGCCGGCGATTTGCCCCGTGATTTGCGCGAATGGGTCAATGGTTTTTCTTTCGCTCTGCGAAAACGCCCTGTGACCGTAGTGCCTCGCCCTTTGTTACGCGCCGTAGCACTTGCGGGCGATTTTATAAGCAAGGTGCGAGGCCGTGAATTTCTCATCCATTCGTCGCGCTATCGGAGTATGATTACTTCTGAATTAGCGCCCATGACGGCGACATTTGATTTGCTCGGCCCCAGCCCCATTTCTCTTGATCAAGCTGTGAATGAAACTGTCCAGTGGCTTCGCAGTTATGATGGCGACGACGGTCTTCATTTCTAAAATTGCGCATTGCCAATGCAAGAATACAAACAACCTTTATTTGTGGGTGCGCCACGAAATGTGTCCTGCCATCGAACCGTGGAATTGATAACCGGAAAGTTGCTTCAACTTGGCCAATTTTCCAACGACCGTTTGCTGGATGTAGGTTGCGGAAATGGAGCGTTTACCATCGTTCTAGGGCGGAAGTTTCGCGAAGTATATGGAATCGATGTGCAGGAGGCCTGCCTCTCGCATTTTCAGGAATCAATTAAGGGCGATGACAGGTTCGTTATTTCCAATATGTCGGCTTCAGTAATGAATTTTGCGGACGCTTACTTTGATACCGTTGTTACGATTGAAACATTGGAACATATTCCGGATTTGTCCGGGGCTTCTCTTGAAATTTGTCGCGTCTTGAAGACGGGTGGTGAATTACTGCTCACAGTTCCTAATCAATGGTTTCCTTTTGAAAATCACGGAATGCATATTGGGTCAAAACCGATTGTCGGACGTATTCCGCTTTTACCTTATCTGCCGTGGTTGCATCGCCGGTGGGCGCTCGCCCGGGTATTTACTGTCGGTGATTTGGATTCTCTTTTTGTTGCAAAGGGATTGAAACGTGTGGCTGTAGATTACGCATGGCCGACATTTGAGCATGGTGGTAATCCCTTTCAGCACATACTTAAACGACTTTACGGTTTGATGCGCATAATGGAACGCTCGCCATTGCGGATGTTTGGTTCCTCAATTATCGTGCGGTATATCAAGGAATGAAGCTTCAAGTTTTTCCGTTGTTTATCGCTTCATCACAAATCCGCGCGATTTTTTTGGTCATTTCAGCGAGAGAAAATTTTTCGCATAATCGCTGTTTTGCCGCCACTCCCATTTTTTGGCACAATTCCGAATGGTTTATTAATCTTTTAATGGCTTCAGCCAATGCCGCCGGATCGGCGGGGGGAATCAGAAAACCCGTCGTGCCATCAAGGACTTGGTCGAGCGAACCGCCAATATTGGTCGCAATCACTGGTAGGCCCATTCCCATGGCTTCCATCACCACGTTACCGAAAGGTTCCGGCTGGGCCGAAGTCAATGCCAGCACGTCCATCGCCGCGTATGCACCACGCGTGTCAGTCAATTCTCCGGTGAAGATGACGTTATCTTTGATTTCCAATTCGTCGGCCATTCGCTGGATTTGCTGCAAATGTGATTCGTTGCCGGGAAATGTCACACCAACAATCAATGCTTTTATGGACAAACCATCTTGTTTCAAAAGCGCTGTCGCCTGTATCAAAAATTCCTGTCCTTTGCGCAGCAGTTTGATTCGCCCAACGCAACCGACCACAAAATGTCCCGTCAATTGATAACGAGCTTGAAACTCCGTCCGTAATTTTTCTTTTGGCACCTGAAATTCATCCGGCGAAAATCCGTCGTGGACAACCATAACATTTTCTCGCGAACTAAATTGATTGGCGATCGGATTGGAAACGGCAATGACTGTGGCTGAAAATCGGGTTATGAACCACGAAAAGAATGGCCAGATGCTTCGAAACTCCTGAAACGACTCACGAATATGCCAGACATGCGGCACGCGAGCCAGCCACGCTGCCACCGGCGGCGAAACCATCACTCCGGTATTCGTATAAACCAGATCAATCCGCCGATAACGAATCAATCGCCATAAAAAGAATACTGAAACTGGATAATTCAATAAAAATAGGATGATTCGCCACGAGCGTAAGACTGGACGGGTAATCACGCTTAATCGAGGATGTAAAATGACCTCGATTTTTTCAGCCTCCAGAAGTTTTTTCAATGGCCCGTCTTCGGGTAGGATGACCATTGGTTCGAACTGTGTTCGATTCATGCTTTTAAGCCATCGGAGCAACATCCGGCTGGCCCCATAAATGTCCGCGCTGTTGTGAACGTGCAATACCCGTTTTGGTAAAGTGGCGATTTGTGATTGGCTCATGAAGCAACCGGTGATTTCACACCGTAATTTCTCTTCCGATAACAAATTGGCGTGTGCGTAGCCAGTCATTTTTGTTTCGAGCAAATGATTGCGAAGCTGCTCGCAACAATTATCCTGACTCCGTTGAAAATTGGCATTCTTCAGTTAAATCCGACCATCGGCGATTTTGTGGCGAACCAAAAGAAGTTGCTCGCCGGTTACGAAAAAGCCTGCGCGCTCGGTGCGGAATTTGTCATCGCGCCGGAATTGTTCTTGTGCGGCTACCCGCCGCGTGATTTGCTGCTGTGCGCCGATTTCATTGACGCCAATCTCG
>JBEKZT010000160.1:0-5187 GCA_049509595.1 Verrucomicrobiota bacterium | reverse complement strand
AATGGTTCTCAAAAAATTTCTCCCATCATGTTCAATGAGCAGATGGACTTCGACAAAATGCTGGATGGTTGGATTCCGCTGACGTGCGCTTTGAATTCAATCAATCGCGGGATGGGATTGTCCGATCTTTATCCATTTGTGATTCCGCCGGCAGTCGTCGAAAAATTGCGATTCATTCATCAGGTGATCAACAAATTAAATTAAATGCTCAACCAATTCCATCTGACTAGGCAAGGCTTGGCTGGAGACATTATTTTTAACTGATTTTTGAAACGACCCGGCGGATTTTTAGGTCGGAAAATCGTAGAAGCGTATGAAGTTGCACACAGGAAAACAGTTTTACAAACTGGTTGTAGTTGCATGGTTGACGTTCTCTCTCGGGAGCGTTGTGATTGCGCTAGTCTCGTGGCATCAACTTTCTGCGGTCAGGGTCGTCGGCAGACAAATGTCGGCGATCCGAGACGATTTGAACGGCATCTTAAAGTCGTTGCTCGACATGGAGACGGGTGAACGAGGTTATGTCATCACTGGCAACAAGGATTTCCTTGAGCCGTTCATTCAAGCCGAAACCAATTTGCCGGCGCAGTTCAACGATCTGGTGAATCTGGTTCACGATGATCCGTCCATGCTGCCACCCGTAACAAAATTGCAGGCTGCCGCGCAAGCCAGCTTGAGCTGGCAGCTTGCCGTCATCAATGCCCGTACACAAAGTTTCGATCAGGCGGCGGGAATGGTCGCCACCGGCAATCTCAAAAGAATGATGGATGAGATACGCGTCCAAATTGAACTGATGGACCGGACTTACTTCGACCGGATGACATTCATCCGCCAAGATATTGGAAATCGCTTGTCGCGGGCGAATATGACCAGCCTCGTCGCCGGAATTTTTGCGATCGGCTCCGGTCTTCTCGCGTTATGGCTGTCCTATGTTGCCGTGCGACATCAGGAACGCGAACGTGAATTGACGGAAGCCAAACTTCAAGCCGAACACAGCAACCAGGAGAAAACCGTCTTTCTCGCAAACATGAGTCACGAAATCCGCACGCCGATGAACGCCATTCTCGGCTTCAGCGAACTGCTGCAAAATGATTTGCGCTCGCCGAAACACCGGCAATATCTGCAATCCATCCGCGCCAGCGCCGGTTCATTGCTGCTGCTCATCAACGACATTCTCGATATGTCGAAGATCGAAGCGGGCGTGATGGAATTGCGGCCTGAACCGACCGACCTGCGCGAGATTTGTGATTTTCTGCACACGCTGTTTTCCGAACCAGCCGCCAAAAAGGGACTCAAACTGCAATGCCACGTCGCCGAAAATTTTCCACACGCGGTGTTGATTGACCGAATCCGGCTGCGACAGATTTTGGTCAATCTCGTTGGCAACGCGGTCAAGTTCACCGACAAAGGCAGCATCGAAGTGCGCGTCACTTGGGAAAAACAGCAGACCAGCAGCCAAGTCACACTTGTCATAGAGATTCAGGACACCGGCGTGGGCATTCCAAAAGACAAGCTGGACACGATTTTCAAGCCATTCGTTCAGGCCGGCGCGCATCGCGAAAAGGAAAAACAAGGCACTGGCTTGGGGCTTTCCATCGTCAAGCGTCTCACTGAAATCATGGGCGGCACGGTGACCGTGGCGAGTGCGATGGAGCAAGGCTCGGCTTTTCATCTGCGGTTTCCCAACGTGCCCATTTCCAGCCGGTTGGCGACTTCTGAAAAATCATCTTCGAGTGAAGAGGCGAGCTTTGATGAATTGCGCGCGGCCACGTTGCTGGTGGTGGATGACAACGAAACCAACTGCCAGTTGATCGCCGGAATGTTTGCCGGTTCGCATCATCATCTGATTTTTGGTTCAAGCGGCGAAGAAGCCGTCGCCAAAAGCCGCGAACTCCAGCCTGACATTCTTCTGCTCGACGTGCGGATGCCCGGCATGGGCGGCCACGAGGCGCTGACGGAAATCCGCAAAATTCCCGGCCTAGAGTTTCTGCCAGTCATCGCCATCACCGCTTCCAATCTGATGAGCGAAGAAAATTCCACGAAAGAACGATTCAGCGGCTTCGTGCGCAAACCGTTTTCCAAACGCGAACTGTTTGACGAACTGGCGGATTTTCTTCCGCGAAATTCCAAAACGGAACCGTCAAAAGAAACCGTCGGTTCTGGACAGACGGAAAATCTTTCGGCAATTTCGCCTGTGCCGAAGGAACTCATTTCTGAATTGCGCCAATTGATTATCGAGCCGTGGCCGTCCATCCGCGACAGTGTGGCCGTCAATGAAAGTAAAACTTTTGCACAAGGACTCGAAGGTTTGGGCGAACGCTGGCAATGCGAGCCGCTGGTTCTTTACGCGCAAAAACTGCTCCTTGACGCGGAGAATTACGCCGTGACAGATTTGGAAAAACATCTGGGCGAATTCGCCGCGCTCGTCGAACAACTTGACCAAGGCACGCAAACATGAGTTCAAATGCACAGCCAGCAATCGCACCAGCGGAACAAAACCAAGCTGTGCCTGCTCCTGCTTTGTTGCATGAAGTTCAGCCGTCGCGGATTCTCGTCGTGGACGACCAGCCTGCAAACATCCAGATCGTCGGCGCGGTGCTTGGCAAGTTGGGCCATGAAATCATTCCCGCCTCGGACGGCGCGACCGCGTTGAAACGCGTTGCGTTGCGGATGCCGGATTTGATTTTGCTGGATTTGCTGATGCCCAGCATGAACGGCTTTGAAGTCTGCCTGCAATTGAAATTAAATCCAGAGTGGAAAGAAATCCCGGTCATTTTTCTTTCCGCCGCCGATGACAAAGACATGATTGTCCGCGCGCTGAATGCCGGCGGCCTGGATTACATCACCAAACCGTTCAACCAGGCCGAACTCATTTCGCGCGTGCGGACGCAACTGGCGCTGAAAACGGCGCGCGACCAGCTCAAGCAGCTCGCGGAGGACAAGGACGAACTGCTCGGCATCCTCGCGCACGATTTGAAAAATTTCCTCGGCGGCATCAGCATGAGCGCCGACTTGATGAGCGGACACATCAAAAGTTTGAACGACGAACGCCTGACGCAGTTGACGGACAACATGGTTCGTTCGAGCGCGCTGGCGATGGCTTTCGTAAAGGAATTTCTCGCCAACTCCGCAACCGATCATGGTTTCGCATTGAAACCAGCCGCGGTCAACCTGACGGAAATTGCCACTGCCGCCGTCGGGCAATATCAGGAAGCGGCGCGCCGGAAAAAAATAAAAATCCAGACCGATTTTCCCGCGGAAGCCGTCGTCGCGCGCGCAGACGTTTCCGCGCTCGACCAGGTTTTGGACAATCTCATTTCCAACGCGCTTAAATTTTCGCCGCCTGAAAAACAAATTTTCATCTTCGTCCGCGCGACGGGCGACCATGCCGAATGCGTCATTCGCGACGAGGGTCCCGGCTTCACTGAGGACGATAAAACCAAAATGTTCCGCCGTTACGTCCGCCTCTCGGCGCGTCCGACTGGCGGCGAACCGTCCACTGGCTTGGGTTTAAGCATCGTTCGCAAACTGATGTTGGGAATGGACGGCGAATTATCCTGTGAAAGTGTTCCCGGAAACGGAGCGGAATTCATCGTTCGCCTGCCGCGTCCGGTTTCAAATGGATGAAATAAAAATTATGGATTTTTTAGTCATTGATGACGACAAGACATTTCGCGATGCAACCTGCTTTCTGATCGAGGAAGCGGGACATTACGCGGAAGGCGTTGAATCTGGCCAGCTTGGATTGAACTGGCTGAAGGAAGACAAGTGGGACGCCGTGCTGCTCGATGTGAATCTCGGCCGGGAAAACGGCCTGGACGTGCTGGTGGAAATTCAAAAACAATTTCCGCAAATTCCCGTTGTCATGTTCACCGCGCAAGGCAGCGTGAAAGTCGCCGTCGAAGCCATGCGGCGCGGCGCGGTGGATTTTCTGGAAAAACCGTTTCAACGCGAGCAGTTCATAACGGTGTTGGCGCGACTCCAGCGACTTCGCCAGATGAGCCAGCGCATCGAGCGGCTCGAACAGGACGTCATCGAAGCCAAGTCGCAAAGCCTTGAACCGATTTTTGATTTCACCACGCAAAAAATGCAGGAAGTCATGGACGTTCTGTTGCGCGCCGCGAAGACGCCCGCTTCCATTTTGATTCTCGGCGAAAGCGGCACGGGCAAAAGTGTCGCCGCGCGCGCCGTCCACGAAAAAAGTCATCTGGCGGACAAGCCGTTTGTGACAGTCAGTTGTCCGAGTCTTTCCAAGGAACTTTTGGAAAGCGAATTGTTCGGCCACGTGCGCGGCTCGTTCACCGGCGCGATCAAAGATCATTGGGGCAAAGTCAAAGCCGCCGAGGGCGGAACGCTTTTTCTCGACGAAATCGGCGATCTGCCGATGGAAATCCAGCCGAAACTGTTGCGCCTATTGCAAGAGCGCGAATACGAACGGCTCGGCGAGAACGTGACACGGCAGGCCAACCTGCGCGTCATCGCCGCGACGAATCGCGATTTGAAAAAGCGCGTGGCCGAAGGTTTGTTCCGCGAAGATTTATATTTCCGGCTCAATGTCATCGCCGTGGAAATGCCACCGCTAAGTGCGCGCGATGGCGATTTGATCCGCTTCGCCGAGCATTACGAAAAATTTTTCGCGGAACAGTGCGGGCGCAAGTTAGACGGCCTTTCCCCCGAAGCCGTCGCGTGCATCCGTGCTTATGCGTGGCCGGGCAATCTCCGTGAATTAAGAAATTCAATCGAGCGCGCGGTTATTCTGGCCAAACGCGACAAACTTTTTCCCGAAGATTTTCCCGCCGAATTGCGCGGCCAAAATACTGCCGCAACTTCCGCCGGTGAAAATCTGCCGCAAGTCGGCTCGCTGATTTCGCTGGAAAAACTGGAAGAGGCCCACTTGCGGAAAATTCTGGAGAAAACCCCCAGCTTGTCGGAAGCGGCGGAAATTCTCGGCATTGACCAGGCCACGCTCTATCGCAAACGGAAGAAAATCGGTTTGGAATGAAAGAGAAACTTGCACAGGACGCGGCGCGCGAAGTCACGCGAGAAGAACTCTTGCAGGAAAATGCGCGGCTGCGCGGCGATCTGCTCACCGTCGCCGTCCGTGTGAGCCACGATTTGCGGACGCCGCTGGGCGGCATCGTCAACACGGGCGAATTGCTCCAAGAAATTCTCATCGAAAAAGAGCCGGCG
>JBEKZT010000016.1:0-17139 GCA_049509595.1 Verrucomicrobiota bacterium | reverse complement strand
CTAGAGAAAAAGGTAAGATGGATCAATTCATCAAGGAGCATGAGGAAAAATTTCCTCCGGCTGATAAAAAGCGTTTCCAAAAACTAATCAACTCTGCGGCTTTGGGAACTGCGAAGTTAAAGCGGGGAACATCGCGGAAGGGTTCTCGCGCTGGTTAAACCGATACTCAAATTCTTTGGCGTATTTATGCAAATGCTTTTTAGAAACGTGAATGTGGGTGCTTTTGATACTACCTTTAAGGTGTTTCCAAAAGTTTTCCAACCCATTGACGTGCGTGTCTTTGAGAACATATTCATGGACACCGTGATTCACGGTTTTGTGATTGTATCCGGCCTTTTTCAATCCCTTGTAAGACCTCAATTCATCCGTGTGAACCGTCGAACCGTCCAAAACATTTTCCTCAATAATCGGCTGCAAAGTTTTCTTGGCTACGTTCGGAACAACTTTCGTCATTACTTGGCCGTCGCGTTGCATCATGCCAAACAGAATGGTCTTGTTCGGTGCTCCACGTCCGCGAGTGCCGCCAGTAGTGCGACCGCCGATGTAAGTCTCGTCAATTTCAACTTGGCCGTAGAGCGGCATTTCATCGTCAACTTGCGCCATGTGGTTTCTGATTTGATGTCCCATGCGCCAAGCCGTCTTGTAAGTCACGCCAAGTTGACGTTCCAATTCCTTCGCGGGAACGCCGTGACGGGAAGTGGTGAACAGATACATGGCATAGAACCACGATTGCAACGAAGTGCGGCTGTCCTCAAACAACGTGCCGACTGTGGGGTGAATATGATGTCCGCAACGCCAGCACGAATAGGCACGTTCAGCTTTGATACGATACCACTTCGTTTTCTCTTTGCACTTCGGGCAGGAATAGTTTTGGCCAAAGCGAGTTTCAAAGAGGTGTTTCAAACAGGATTCATCGTCAGGATAAAGTGCGAGAAATTCCTTAAACGTCATGCCGGATTTAGATTCATTAACTTTCATGCCTCAAATATATGCTAAACCAACACGTATGTCAATGGGATAATTCCGATTTTTTATGATCCAAAGCTTTGCGGTCACCTCTCTCTTGTCGAAAATTACTAATGAGCCCAACCAACGTGGCAAATACTGTTGCTGCGGTTAGCGGATCCATAGAATGATTTACAAAGTTCTACTTTTCACTGCGATTTTTCCTGTTCCGCATTTTTAGTTTCGTCTCGCGCCTCTTCCAATTTCAATTGCTCCGGCGGAGTCGTCGCCAGACCGGGATCAGCCGTGACGGGCGCGGGCGGTTTTTCGACGGGGATGCGGCGGAGTTCGTCCGCGGCGGGCAAATCTTCCAGACCGCGCAGGCCGAAGTATTCGAGGAACAGCGCCGTCGTGCCGTAAGTGTTCGGGCGGCCGACGACTTCCGCGCGACCGACGGATTCGACAAGGCCGCGGTCCATTCTGGTCTGCATCGTGCCGTCCACGTTCACGCCGCGGATCTGCTCGACCTCGGCGCGCGTGATGGGCTGGCGATACGCGATGATGGCGAGCGTCTCCAGCGCCGGTTGCGAGAGCCGCGACGGACGGAGCTTCACGCCGACGAGCGCGCGCAGCCACTGGGAAAATTCCGGCTGCGTGACGAATTGCCACGAACCGGCGACGCACGCGAGCCGGTAACTGCGCGCCGCGGTCTCGTGTTCGCGCGCGAGCTGTTCGAGCGCGGCGGTCAACTCGCTCTCCTTGGTTTTGGCGAGCGATTTGGCGGTGGCGTCGGCGTCCTCGTGTTCGGCGGCGCTGGCGAGGACGTCGCGAAGTTCTTTCACGCTCAAAGGTTTTTGCGCGGAGAACAGCAGTGATTCCAGAATGAATTTAAGTTCCATGGTAAAAAATTATCCTTCAATTGCCGGAGTGGATTCGCTGCTTTCGGTTTTCTTTTCAACTTTGGCGGGAATGGATTCTCTGTAGCGAAGTTCCCATAAATCAGTGAAAAGAAAATGGTCGAATGTTTTGATGTGGTCTTTCAAAATCGGCTCGGTCGTCATGTTCGGGCGGATGTCGCAATAATAAACGCCGTCGAGCGGATTCAATTTGATGGTGAACCCTTTGAAATGTCCGGGCAGAAAAGTAGAATTGATGGAATAATCGCGCACACTTTTGCCTTTCCTTTGAACGTCGTTCAGGAAAATAGCGATATGCGGAACGTCCTTTTCCGTGAGCCGATGAAACAGAAATTTGTCCACGAAGATTTTTCCAAGCCGGTCTTTGCTGCTGGTTTTGACCGAGCCGATGATTTTCACAAGCTCGCCCTCCTTCACAATCAAATCCTGCTGAAAACTCATTTTGAATTCGGCGACGCCTTCAACCTTGATCGGCACGGAAACGACTCCGGAAGTGCAATCCACTCCGGCTTTGTTCAAAACTAGTTTGATGAGCCGTTCAAAAAGGTCGCCGTTTATTTTTCGGGCGGTGTTTGACAATCCGGCGGGTAGGGCATCGAGCGTCGCTCCGATGGATTGTTGAATTGTATAAATGGCACGGTTGACGAGAACGCGGTTGGCTTTGGTATCAATTCCGTTTCCGCGCAGATTTTTGATGATGGAAAGAAATTTGGCGTCGAGAACTTTTGCCGAATTGGCATCGAACATCAGTTGAGAATTGATTGGGCGCGTGATTTGAAAACCGCCTTCTTTTTTGTATTGGAAGAATTGGTAATGCGTTTCCCTTTTCGCGACGATTTTCGCCTGCAAATTTTCGGCTGTATAATCAAGATACGATTTGCAGAACGAAATGTAGGTTTCGAGAGTGGTAAATTTCTCTTTGTCCGATGCGATTTGAACGAGCTTTTTCAGCGTCATCGGATGCCTTCCCGGCGCGCCGCCGTTTCCCGGTCGAATTTAATCCACGCGTCCACTGATTTTTTGGGAACGGCGTTCAATCTGGCAATCGCCCATTCATTGTAAGTGAGATTGCAGTCGCAACTCATCCAATGGCGCCCCAATTGTTCGCAAACAACCGCCGTTGTCCCCGCGCCGGAAAACGGATCAACGACCAAATCTCCGGGCTTCGATGCCGCGAGAACAAGCCGGCGCAATAATTCTTCCGGCTTTTGCGTTGGATGCGGCGTTTTTTCGTTCATTCCGTTGCTTGTCGTCGGAATGTCCATCACATCCTTCGGCTTCGCGCCTTTGGGATGCGGTGTCCAATGTTCACGCTCTTTGCCGTTGCCATTGCCACCGTATTGGCTCGTTTCCGCTTGCGGATGCACGGGATATTTCAACGTATGTGCGCCGTAAGGAATCCGAATGTCGTCAATGTTCAGTTGAAAATTTTTACTTTTGCGAAAATGAACGATGCTTTCGTGTGAACGTCCCCAATCGCTTCCGAGATTCGCTTTATTTTTGTAGTGCCAGACAATCCAGCGGCAACCTTTGAAAAACGGCATCGCCGCGACCTTTATGTCGGCGAGAATTTCGGAAAAATTGCAGACGAAAAGTGTGCCGTCCTTTTTAAGAATGCGGGAAGCCTCCTTGATCCAATTTGTTGACCATTCAATGTATTCTTCGTGCGAGTCAAAATCGTCCCAATCCGCTTTTTTGATGTTGTAAGGCGGGTCGGCAAAAACCAAATCCACGGTTTCGGTTTCAAGCGTCGCCAACCACTTCAAAGAATCACCCAAAAAAAGTTTTCCCGATTTGTTTTCAAAATGAAGTTGGACCTGTTCGCTCGGCTGCGCGACGAAATGCGTCGCGCCTTTGGGCTTTAAGGCAAGCCCGGTCAACTCCATTTGTGGAATCGGCGCTGATTTTATTTGCACTGGCATCGGTTTGATTTAATCGCAGTTAAAACTTCAATGCAAGTTTTCGGCGTTGGTTGATTGTGTTGTCGGCTCTGAATTTTCCGCCGCCGCAACCGGCGCAGCATTTTGAACGCGACGGATTTCGATTTCCGCAAACGCTTCGGGCTGGACGCAGACGAGTTGCTTGAGCCGGATCAATTCCAGCAGCGCGAGAAACGTGCAGATGACTTCCGCGCGGCTCGCAGCGCTCTCAAACAATTCGGCGAAGCGCACGCCGCCGCGCTCGGAAAGGATTTTCAGGATGCTCTCGATCTTTTCGCTGACCGTCCATTTGTCCTCGAAAATGTCGCGCGCGTCGCCTTCGCGCTTTTTGAAGCGTTGCAGCACGCCGTTGACGGCGTTGAGCAGGTCGAAAATGGAGACGTCCGGTTTCGGCGTAGGCGCGGCGGACTCAAATTCCAGTTTTCCCGGCAGGCGCGAAAAAATATTTTCCTGCTCGGCTTCGCGCACCTGCAATTGCGCGGCGGCGTCCTTGAATTTTTTATATTCGACGAGCTGGCGGATCAATTCCCAGCGCGGGTCTTCGCCTTCGTCCTCGCCTTCGACGACGACTTGTTGATCCACGGGCAGCAGTTCGCGGCTCTTGATATACATGAGGGTCGAGGCCATCACGAGAAATTCGCCGGCGACCTCGAGATCGAATTCGCGCATGAGGTCAATGTGCGCGATGAATTGCGTGGCGAGCTTGGTGAGGTTGATCTCGTAAATGTCCACTTCCTCCTGCTTGATGAGGTAGAGCAGCAGGTCGAGCGGGCCTTCAAAGACCTCGAATTGAACTTTGTATTCGGACATGAACTGCGGAAATCCTAAAGCGCGCGGACGACGTTTGCAATGATGCAAACTTGACGCGCAGCATTTGAAAAATTATGCTTTGCAGACTGGTTGGTGGTCGTAGCTCAATGGTAGAGTCCAAGCTTGTGGAGCTTGTTGTTGCGGGTTCGAATCCCGTCGGCCACCCCATTTTTTTGCTGCGCGAAAAATGCCGCGCCTGAGTGAAACGAAGGCGGCCACAACTTCAAATGGAAAAGTCGTCGGAGAAAATTTTCACGTTCTTCAGCTCCACAAAAACCTGTTCGCCCGCTTTCAACTGCAACTGCTGGAATTCTTCCTTGCTCAATTGCGCCGTGAATTGGCCGCTGCCATCAAGCCGCTCCAGTTCCAGGTTCGCCATCGGGCCGGCGGCGTTGCTGCGCGTGATGAGCGCGGGGAAAGTTTTCTGGCCGTTCGCCTCGCGCGTAATGCGGATGTCGTGCGGGCGCACGAAGGCGACGGTGTCTGCTTCGCCAGCCGCATCTGGTGCAGAAAATTCCGTCCCGCCAATCGTCACCGCGCCGTCGCGCACGCGTCCGCTAAACAGGTTCACGTTGCCAAGAAAATCGTAAACGAACGGCGACGCTGGATGATCGTAAATTTCTTCCGGCGTACCAATTTGCTCAATCTTGCCGTCGCGCAAAATCGCGACGCGATCGGCGACTTCGAGCGCTTCCTCCTGATCGTGCGTCACGAACAAGGTCGTGATGTGGATTTCATCGTGCAATTTTCGCAGCCAGCGGCGCAGTTCCTTCCGCACCTTCGCGTCGAGCGCGCCGAACGGTTCATCGAGCAGCAAAACTTTCGGTTCAACGGCGAGCGCACGTGCGAGCGCGACGCGCTGCCGCTGCCCGCCGGAAAGTTGCGACGGAAATCTTTTGGCGAGCGGCTCGAGCTGGATCAATTTCAGAAGTTCGCCGACACGTGCCTGGATTTTTTCTTCGCTTGGCCGCGTCGTTTTCGGGCGCACGCGCAGTCCGAACGCGATGTTTTCAAAAACGGTCATGTGGCGAAACAACGCGTAATGCTGGAACGCAAAACCGGCTTTGCGCTCGCTCGCGGCAATTGAAGTCACGTCTTCGCCATAAAACAAAACCTGCGCCTCGCCGATGTTGTCGGGAAATTCCAGGCCGGCGATTGTGCGCAGCAAAGTTGTTTTGCCGGAACCGGACGGGCCGAGCAGCGCGACGAGTTCGCCGGACTCGACCTTGAGGTTCACGTTATCGAGCGCGGTGAAGCTGCCGAATTTTTTTTGGATGTTGCGGACTTCGACACTCATAATTTTTCAGACGGATTTTTCCACGATCGGCACGGGCGTAAAAGCCGTTCCACGAAGCGCGGTGTTTTTATATTCAACCCATGTTTTCAACACGAGCGTCACGAGCGCGAGAAATGTCAGCAGCGACGCCACGGCGAACGCGCCGGCGAAATTATCTGATTCATACAAAATCTGGACGTGGAGCGGAATCGTGTTGGTCTGGCCCTGGATGTGGCCGCTGACGACAGAGACCGCACCGAATTCGCCCATCGCCCGCGCGTTGCACAAAATCACGCCGTAAAGCAGACCCCATTTGATGTTCGGAATCGTCACGCGCCAAAACGTCTGCAAGCCGCTCGCGCCAAGAACGCGCGCGGCTTCTTCTTCGTTGCGGCCCTGCGCCTGCATCAATGGAATTAATTCGCGCGCGACGAACGGGAACGTGACAAAAATCGTCGCGAGCACGATTCCCGGCACGGCGAAAATGATTTTTATGTTGTGGTCGGAAAACCACGAGCCGAACCAGCCTTGCGCGCCGAATACGAGAACGTAAATCAAACCGGAAATCACGGGCGAAATCGAGAACGGCAGATCAATCAGCGTGAGCAGAATATTTTTGCCGCGAAAATCAAATTTAGCAATCGCCCACGCCGCCGCGATTCCGAAAATGCAGTTGAGCGGGACAGAAATTCCGGCGGCAATCAAAGTCAATTTAATGGCGCTCAACGTCAACGGATCGTGAAGCGTTTGAAAATAAAAGCCCAGACCTTGTTTCAGTGCTTCCGCAAAAACAGAAATTAGCGGCACAACGAGAAACAGCACCATGAACGCCAGCGCGATTCCAATGAGCAGCCGGCGCACGAACGGCGGTTCGCTCATGCGATGCGGCGCGTTGATTTTTTCGGCGACGGTCATGCGAGATTATTTGTGTTGTAACGGTTGCTCCACCATTGCAGCACGTTGACGGCGAGCAAGAGTAAAAATGAAACGACGAGCATCACGACGGCCAGCGCGGTCGCCTTCGCGTATTGGAATCCGTCTAGTTCGTTCATGATGAGCAACGGGACGATCTGCGTTTTCATCGGGATGTTGCTGGAGATGAAAACGACGGAGCCGTATTCACCGAGCGCGCGAGCAAATGCGAGCGCGAAACCGGTGAGCAGCGCAGGCGCGAGCGTCGGGAAAATGACACGCCAGAAAATCTGCCAGCGGTTCGCACCGAGGCTCGCGGCGGCGTCTTCGAGTTCGGGATCAAAATCTTCGAGAATCGGCTGGACGGTGCGGACGATGAACGGCAGACCGATGAATGTCAGCGCGACAAAAACGCCGAGACTGGTGTAAGCGACCTTGATTCCCAGCGGCGCGAGCAATTGACCAATCCAGCCGTTCGGCGCGTAAAGCGTGGCCAACGTGATGCCTGCAACGGCGGTCGGGAGCGCAAAAGGCAAATCCACGAGCGCGTCCACGAGTTTTTTTCCGAGAAAATTGTAGCGCACTAAAACCCACGCGACGATCAATCCGAAAATTGCATTGATAAGCGCGGCGAAAAACGACGCGCCGAAGCTCAAGCGGTAGGCCGCGAGCGCCTGCGGCGAAAAAACCGTGTGCGAAAATTGCGCCCACGTGAGCGTGCTGGTTTTGATGAAGACTGCCGACAGCGGAATCAGCACAATGAGGCCAAGGTAAAACAAAGTGAAGCCGAGCGTCAGTTTGAAGCCCGGCAACACTCGCAATTTTTTTGCTCCGGTTTTTGTCACCACAAAATTTGGTTCAAAATTAGGCAGTCCTGCGTCGTCCTATGAGCGGCGTTTCGACCGCTACAATTCACCAAATTAGAGGTTCGGAGCGTAGGCGATGAACTTGTTGTATTCGAGCAAAATTGTTTGGAGCGCCGCGACAAACGCGAGTTCCTTCAGGTATTCCGGCGGCGTGGCGGGCGTTTCCAAAATGATTTCAAACGGACGCGGGCGGACTTTCGGCGGCGCGGATAAAATCCCTTCGTAATTGTCGCGGATGATTCCGTTGCGCGCCGAAAAACCGTCAATGACGGGGCGTCCGTCGCGCGGCAGGAATTTTTCTGCGGCCTGCAATGCGGGTTTGATTAAATTTTTTGTCAGCGTCGCGCCGTTGACAAAACCGTAAAAGCCGTCGCTCGTGTCGTCAGTGTGTAATGAAATTATGCCGTTGAACGATCGTGAAATCAGTTCGGCTTGCAGCAAGCGGACTTCCGGCTCGCGGGAATTTTTCCAGAATTCGCGGTTCAAATCTTTTCCGCTGCGCGAAAATCGCGTCGCGTCCTCGAAGCCGGTCGGATTGCAGACTGGATAAAACGACAGATAATATCCGGCGGCGAGTTCGGGCTTGGCTTCGAGCAGTTTGATGAACTGGACAATCGCGTGGACGCCTTCGGATTCGTCGCCGTGGATGCCGGCGAAAATGCCGACGCGAATTGGCGTATCGCCGCCGCGCGGCCCCACGAACAAATAGCGCGGCAGTTCATAACGCTTCCCGTCCGAATCAAAATTCGCCTCGTAATTCGCAACGAGGTTCGGCGAGGCCGCGGCGATTTTGTCCAACGGCGCAAGAAGTTCGCCGATTGAGCGGCGTTGAGTGCGCGGCGATTGTGTTGAGGTTTTAATCGAAGCGTCGGCGATTGTCATTATCAATTTTGGTTTGTTCGGATTTTTCTTTGTGAGGCCACGGCGGCCTGATGGACTCAATCCACCGCCCTCTTCGGAGGAACCACGAACTAGTTTTGCGGTTGGAAGATCTGGTCGAAAACGCCGCCATCGGCGAAATGGGTTTGCTGTGCCTTTGTCCAGCCGCCGAATTCCTGGTCAACCGTGACCAGTTTCAATTGCGTGAAATTCGCGGCGTATTTCGCGGCGATGGCTTCGTTGCGCGGACGATAAAAGTTTTTCGCGGCAATTTCCTGGCCTTCGTCGGAATAAAGATATTCGAGATACGCCCTGGCCACTTCCGTCGTGCCGTGGCGTTTGGCATTTTTGTCAACGACCGCGACAGGCGGTTCTGCAAGAATGCTCAACGGCGGCGTGACGATCTCAAATTTGTCGTCGCCGAATTCTTTTAGCGCGAGGTGCGCCTCGTTTTCCCACGCGAGCAGAACGTCGCCGATGCCACGTTGCGCGAACGTGATGGTCGAGCCTCGCGCGCCGGAATCGAGGATTGGGACGTTTTTGTAAAGCTTCGTGATGAAGTCCTTGGCCTTGGCGTCGTCGTGGGCGTAAGTTTCCAGCGCGTAGGCGTAGGCCGCAAGATAAGCCCAGCGCGCGCCGCCGGAAGTTTTTGGATTCGGCACGACGATGGAGACACCCGGCTTCACAAGGTCGTCCCAATCTTTGATATTTTTTGGATTTCCCTTGCGAACGAGAAACACGATTGTCGAAGTGTAAGGCGTGCTGTTGTTCGGCAAACGAGTCTGCCAATTCGCGGGCAATAATTTCGCCTGCTGCGAAATCGCGTCAATGTCGTAGGACAATGCGAGCGTCACCACGTCCGCTTCAAGTCCGGCGATGACGGACTGCGCCTGCTTGCCTGAACCGCCGTGCGATTGCGAGATGGTCACATCGTCGCCGGTTTTTGTTTTCCAATACTTCGCGAACGCGGCGTTGTATTCGACGTAAAGCTCGCGAGTCGGATCGTAGGAGACGTTGAGCAGTTCAATCTCCTTGGCTTCAACTGAAACCACCAGCGAAAATGCCAGCGGAACCAGAAGTCTTAGAAAAGTTTTCATGGATTTTTTAACTTTGAATTTTCGGGCTATTAAAACGCCAGTTGGATGCGGGTGAAGATCACATTTTCAGGTTGTGCCGGTACAGCTCCAGTTCCAGCTACGCCGGTGTAACCAGAAAAGGTCGTGCGCGAAAAACTGGCGTTGACGCGAATATCCCGGTTCAAATACCAATTAAGCCCCACCGACCACGCCCGCGCTTCTGAAGCCGAAGTACCCAAACTCGCAAATGTTGGAAACGCGGCATTGTCAATGTCCAAGTCCGCGTAACGGGCGACCAACTGCCAAGCACCCCACTGCCCATTTCGTGGATCAAACGGATGCCGTGGAGTTACGCCATTGTAGGAAGCGTCTTCGCCGGTCAAAACCCAACCCGCTGAAATTTCCCAAGCCCTGTTCTGCAAATCAGCCGAAGTAGCGGGGACTGTGCCGAGACTCACCTGCTGGTCCGAAATCGCATATTCGCCTAAAACCCCGAACGGCCCGTAGTAATAATATCCTTGCGGAGAAATTCTCCAATGTGTGCCGTTAGCAACTGTATTCGTGCCATAAGTGAAAAACTTTTGCTGGCCGTCTGTTGTGTAACCTCCTGTCAACCCGCTGTTGCCATTGTGGTCTTGCTCATAACTAGCGCCCACACCAATCCCCAGTCCTTGCAGGGCGGTCACGCTTGAGGTCTTCCATGGCTGAAAAAAGATACGCCCGGCAAATGCTTTGTCATCATCTGAGTCCGTATTCACAGTCGTGCCCAAGTAATCTGGTGCTCCGTCAAAAATGCCGGCAGCATAACTTGCAACGCCGCCAAATAAATCGCCATGCAATTCAACGCCAATATCGCGGTTTGGCACCAAGTCGGTCACGATTGACCGTTCATTAAATGATGTGTAAGGATCCGACTGTAATTGTTCCAAGCCGACCGGCGACTTGAATTTTCCCGCTTCCACTTGCAGTTCAGGGTTATAGTGGTAATTGATATATGCATCCAAGATTTGCACTGCGCTGCCGCCAAAATCCGGCGTGAAATTGAAATCAAAATTACGAAATACCGTGCCGGTGAAAATCGGCCGTGCACGACGGAGAAGAAATTGGTTAATCCCCTTGGTTTCTTTGCTGCCGCCGTCGTCAATAAAAGTTCGACTGTCAGCCTGTATCAAACCATGCAAGTTGGCGACGAAATTTGAATCTGCCGAACTAAAACTGAAGCCGTTCGCGCCCAACGAAAGTTTCGGTTGCGTTTTAGCCGTATCAGCGGCTGCTTGTTGATCCAGTTCGCGTTGCCGTTCGAGAACGCGGACTTTTTGGTCAAGTTCCTGAACCTGCGCGTTCTGCTGTTCCGGTTGGCGCTGTTGTTCAAGGCTGTCGACTTTTTGTTCCAGCGCTTGTACTTCTTTTTTCAAGGCTTCAACTTCCACAGTTTCTGTTGAATTTGTGTCGCTGCTGTCCGCCGCAAATGAAGCAGAGGCAAATAGCACCACCACAACTGTCACTAGCCATATCTGATTTGATTTCATTTTATTTTTGATTTACGTCGCCTCCATTTGTGTGGTCGGCAATTTTGTTTCGTTTTGTGCTTCCGGTTTTCCGGTCAGCATTAATTTGTTTGCGAACGCGGCTTATCCAATCGCACTCGCTCCGTCTTCTCAATCTGCGTCACGTGCGAATCGTGGACGACGATTTGCACCACCCCATAGCGCAACGAGTCGACCTGTTGCTGGACAACTTCCAGCCAATTTGACTTTTCCCCGTCGTTTCCAATTACTTTATTTTGAATCGCACTCATTTTTAAATAACGACTAGTTGTGTCGTTATTTTCCATAAATGTTGAAACTTGTCAACAAATTTTTAAAAAATATTTAAATACCTTCCCCGCCAATAAAACCGCCCACAATTTCGCGCCTGGAAACCGGTACGCCTTTTGCAATTTCAGCCAGTGTCGCACGATCCATCACGCCAGCCACATAATTTCGCGAGTCAAGGAATACGCGGCGAAAACGGCAAACGGGCTCCTGTGAACA
This sequence comes from Verrucomicrobiota bacterium, assembly GCA_049509595.1. GTDB lineage: Bacteria > Verrucomicrobiota > Verrucomicrobiia > Limisphaerales > UBA11358 > UBA11358. The sequence goes on along the minus strand of JBEKZT010000016.1, from coordinate 5,485 downwards.
GCGCTTGTAGCCTGTGACCGAAACACAATCGATTGGCGCTAAAATACCGTCAAAATGACGCACCACTTCACCCATCGTGATTTTCGATGGATTTTTTGCAAGCACGTAACCACCGCGAATTCCAGCCACACTATCCACCCATCCCTGCGCCTTTAACGCCAGCATGATTTGTTCAAGAAAGCGCTTCGGCACGTCATTGCGCCGTGCTAGTTCACGGATCGGAATTGGCGCGCCGCCGTGATGATCAACCAGCGTAAATAATGCACGCAAGGCGTAATCAGTTTTCTTGGAAATCCGCATTATTATAAACGATAATTGGGGTCGTATTTAAGTCAATAGAATTTTTTCGGTAATTGATTCATTGACAGCTTTAACTAATAATCCGGCGCCCTTCATCAAGGAAAATGCCTTTGAAATTCATCTCCAGCGCTTGGGGATTTGTGGCTTTTGACAACGCTTCTTTTTCCGTTACGCGCCCGGATTTGACGAGGTTGAATAACGATTGGTTGAAACTGATCATCCCGTCGTCCGTGCTGGTCTCGATGGCCGCCGGCAATTTGTCCAGACGATTTTCTTCAATCATTTTTTTCACGACTGGCGTGTTGAGTAAAATTTCCAGTGCGGGCGTCAGTTGACCGTCAACGGCATTAACCATGCGCTGGCACACGACGCCACACAATGTGCTGGCAAGCTGGCGGCGGATTTGCTCCCGCTCTTCCGCTTTGAAGAAATCCAGAATACGGCTGACCGATTGCGCAGCATTGGTCGTATGCAACGTGGACAAAACCAGATGTCCGGTATCCGCCGCACTCATAGCCGCCGAAAAACTAACATCATCGCGCATTTCGCCAACCATGATGATGTCCGGGTCCTGGCGCAAAACGTGTTTAAGCGCATGATGAAAAGACATCGTATCAAGACCGACTTCGCGTTGCTCGATCACTGACTGGTTGTCTTCAAAAACAAATTCAATCGGGTCTTCGAGTGTAATAATATGCTTTTTGAAATTGCTGTTAAGATGTTCAATCATTGCCGCGAGGCTGGTGGATTTGCCGGAACCGGTTGAACCCGCCACAAGCACGATGCCGCGCGGTGCCTCCGCGATTTTTTTGATTTGCTCTAGAAGTCCCAATTCGGAAAAGCTGGGAACGTGCGTTTTGACGTAACGCATCGCCAGACACCATTGGCCTCGCTGCTGAAAAAGATTGGTGCGGAAACGCCCGATTTCAGGGATAAAGTAGGAAAAATCAATCTCGCGCTCCTCGTCCAGTCGTTTTTTCAAATGCACCGGTGTTATGGCCGAGACGATTTTATTCATCCAGTCCGCCGTTGGAAACGGCGAATTCACGGCGATTAACTCGCGGTTGATTCGATAAATCACCGGCGTACCGATTTTCAGGTGAACGTCTGATGCGCCGCCTTCGATGGCGGTTTTCAAAATACGTTGAAAAATTTCCATACGAAAACTTTAACAAAACGACGCGTTTGCGCCAGCCGAGAAAATGCCCTGAACAATCCAGCTTTTTTTCGTGTCTTTCGCGTCTTTCGTGGTTAAAAATTTCCCATGTCAAAATACAAAATCGGCATCATCGGCGGCACGGGACTTTATCACGTTGGAGGCTTCACGAATCAGAAATGGGTGAAAGTCAAAACGCCCTTCGGCAAACCTTCCGATGATTTGCTCACCGGAAAAATCGCCGGACGTGAAGTCGTTTTCCTGCCGCGACATGGACGCGGTCACAAAATTTTGCCGAGTGAGTTGAATCATCGCGCCAACATCTGGGCCATGAAAAAACTCGGTGTCGCGTGGATCATCAGCGTCAGCGCCGTCGGCTCCTTGCAGGAAAAATACAAGCCGTGCGACATCGTCGTCATTGACCAGTTTTTTGACCGCACCAAACAATCGCTCAACCACACCTTTTTCGGACGCGGCATTGTCGCGCACGTTGCGTTTGCCGAACCCATCAGCGAGGAACTGCGACAAATTCTTTTATGCACCGCCATTGCCTCCGGCACGAACACACATAACGGCGGCACTTATGTGAACATGGAAGGCCCAGCCTTCAGTACGCGCGCCGAATCGCTCGCGAACCACGCCGCTGGTCATGATGTCATCGGCATGACAAATCTTGGCGAGGCGAAGTGCGCGCGCGAAGCCGAAATCGCCTACGCGACGCTGGCCATGGCGACCGACTATGATTGCTGGAAGGAAGAGGAACACGTCTCGCTCGAAATGATTATCGCCAATCTCCATCGCAATGCCGACACGGCGAAAAAAATTGTCGCCGCCGCCATCGCGCAGATTCCGGCGGAACCGAATTGGAAAGCCCATTCCGCGCTGAAGAATGCCTTTCTCACCGACAAGAAGTTTTGGCCAAAGAAAACTGTGGCTGAATTGAAGCCCATTCTTGGGAAATACCTTTGAATAAGCGCGCCATCATCAAAAAAATCATTGGCCGCTTGACTGACGAACTGGAAATTTATTTCCGCGCCGCAAAATTCTCTCGCGCCGAGGCCACGCACGAATCCAGCAAGGCCGAGAGCAAATACGACACTCGCGGCCTCGAAGCCTCCTACCTCGCGCGCGGACAATCCAAGCAGGCGGCGGAACTCGAAGCCGCCGTCGCCGAATTTCAAAAACTGCCCGCAAAAAAATTTGGCAACGGCGAAGCAATTAACCTCGACGCATTGGTGGAACTGGAAACCGGCGGAGAAAATCTGTTTTACTTCATCGGCCCGCGCGCCGGCGGCACGGAAATTTTGCACGACCAAAAAGAAATCCTCGTCATCACCCCGCAATCGCCGCTGGGTGAACAGCTCATGGGCAAAAAATCCGGCGACAAGCTTCAATTGAAATTCGGCGGAGAAATCCACGCGGCAGAAATTATCAGCGTGGAATAATTTTTCACCAATCCGTCTCTTTGTAGTCCTTCAAAAATTTTCCCCAGACGTGCGTGCCGGTGTTGAAGCCCGCGATGATCGGATACACGATGCGCGCCGCGCCGTCCACGATGTCCAGCGGCGGATGAAAGCGATGCTCCGCCACCTTGCGCTCGGCGATGTGCGCCGGGTCTTCGTCCGTCACCCAGCCGGTGTCCACGGCGTTCATGTGGATGCCGTCCGCGTGGTAATCCGCCGCCGCCGTGCGCGTCATCATATTGAGCGCGGCCTTGGCCATGTTCGTGTGCGGATGCCGCGTGGTCTTAAACTTGCGGTAAAATTGTCCTTCGACGGCGGAAACGTTGACGACGTGCTTGTCGCGTTCGGGCGAGCGCAGCATCAACGGCTTCAAGCGCGCGTTCAAAATGAAAGGCGCGATGGCGTTCACTAATTGCACTTCCAGCAACTCGACTGTCGGCACTTCCGCCATGAGCAAGCGCCATGAATTGCGTTCACGCAAATCCACCTGCTGCAAATCCTGGTCCAGTTTTCCTTCGGGAAACAAACTTCTTTGCGCGGCGAGTTCTTCGGGCAGCAGTGGCACTTGCGACAACGCCGCCGCGTGCGTGATACCCGCTATCGCTGAAATCTTTCCCACCATTGATGCCGATTCACCGGCCACCGGCAAAATGTGGTAGCCGCGCAAGCCTTCGTAAGCGCCGAGCAATTGGCGCGCGGCCGCAGGTATTTTTTCCAGCGAGCTAGTTTCCGCTTCCATCATGTGCTGATAAAAATCCGGCGGACGGCGGACGGTCTGGCACGCGTTGTTGATGATGAAATCCAAACGGTCGCGCGTCGCGAGCAGATGTTTGCAAATTGCCTCGACGCTCGGCGTGTGGCGCAAATCGAGTCCGAAAATTTCGAGACGATTTTTCCATTCGTTGAAATCCGGTTCTTGCGAATAACGCATCGCCGAGTCGCGCGGGAAACGCGTGCAGACGATGAGTTGCGCCCCGGCGCGCAACAATTTTATTCCGGCTTGATAACCGATTTTCACGCGGCCGCCGGTGAGCAGCGCTACGCGGCCGCGCAAATCCGCCGTCTCGGTGCGTTTGAAAAAATTCAGTTCCGCGCACGCCGGGCAAAGCTGGTCGTAGAAATGATGGATCGTGGAATAATCTTTTTTGCAGATGTAGCAATTCTGCGGCTCTACGACTTCGCGGAAATCGGGATTTTCTTTAACTTCCTGCTGCACGAAATCTTTCGGCGGAAAAAAATTTGGCGTGGTGAAAACTTTTTCGCGGCGCAGTTTGCGGATGCCCGTCTCGTTCATCTTGGATTCGTCGCGCTGGATTTTTTCCGCCTTGCGCCGGCGCACTTTCGCTTTCACGAGCCGGCGACGCTCGTTCACGTCGGGACAATAAATCGCGCCCGCCGCCGTGAGCAATCTTGTCCGCTCTGCTTCCGAAAGCTCCGCGAGCAAGGCGCGGTTGCCGACGGCTTTTTCCAAAATCTCGGCGGCGGCCTTCAATTGCGCGGCGGCTTTGCCAGAATCGCCATTATTGTTTTGATGAGCGGACATTTGTTTGGGCGCGCAGGGTAACAGCCGCATTCCCATCGGGCGAACGAAAAGCAAAGCGCGCACCTTGACGCTGCCGGACAAAAGCGACAGACTTGTTTTGCAATTTTAATTTATGCCAACCAAACAAATCATCAAACCCGCAAAATCACCCGCCGCCGTCGGCCCGTATAATCATGCCGTCCGAGTTGGCGACTTGCTTTTTTGCGCCGGACAAATTCCGATTGAGCCGGCGACGGGCAATCTGATTTCCGGCGACATCAAGGCGCAGACCGAGCGCGTGCTGGAAAACGTCAAAGCAATTTTGGACGATCAAAAATTGACGTTCGCCAACATCGTGAAATCCACAGTGTTTTTAACAAATCTCGGCGACTTCGCGGGCATGAATGAAATTTACGCGAAGTATTTTACGGAAAATTTTCCGGCGCGCTCAACGATCCAAGTCGCCGCGCTGCCCAAAGGCGCAAGCGTGGAGATTGAAGTCATTGCGCATTTTTAATCATGCCTGTCGGAATCCAACTTATCATCTCCGCCGTCATCGGTGGTGCGCTTGGAATTCTTTTTGGTTGGTTGAAATGGGGCGGCAAAGGTTCTGATGCGCGTTTGGAAAGTGTTTTGCAGGAGCAAATGAAACAGCGCGAAACAGAATTGGAAAAATTGCGTGGGCAAATTTCGGAGGCTGGCAACGCGCGCGCGGCGGCGGAGGCGAAATTGAATTCGACGGAAAAAATGCTGGTCGAGCAACGCGTGTTGCAGGACAAGACGTTGATTGATTTGCGCGAGGCGTTCAAGGCGTTGAGCGCGGATGCGTTGAAACAAACTGCGCCGGAATTTTTGCGGCTGGCCGAACAAAGTTTTGGAAAATTTCAGGAAACAGCCAAGGGCGATCTGGCGCAACGGCACGAAGCGATTAAAACCTTGGTTGAACCACTCAAGCAGCAACTGGAAACTTATCAAAAGCGCTTGCAGCAAAGCGAGGCGACGCAGACTTCCACGCTCGGCGAAGTGAAGAAGCAACTGGAAATG
>JBEKZT010000159.1:0-5188 GCA_049509595.1 Verrucomicrobiota bacterium | reverse complement strand
ATTTAATGCGCCCATCCTCGCCTTCGCCGGCTTCGGTGACGCCGAGGTGAATCGGATAATTCCAATCCGCGCCTTCCTGATTCAAGCGCGCGACCAAAAGCCGATAGCACTCGATCATCACTTTCGGATTCGACGACTTCATCGAGAACTTGAAATTGTGAAAATCGTGCTGGCGACAGATGCGGGCGAATTCCAACGCGCTCTCGACCATGCCGAGCGGCGTGTCGCCATAGCGGTTCATAATGCGGTCGCTGAGCGAACCGTGATTCGTGCCGATGCGCAAACAGCGTTTAAGTTTCTTCGCTTCCAGCACGAGCGGCGTGAATTTTTCCTCGATGCGTTTCAATTCGGCGGCGTATTGCTCGTCGGTGTATTCCTTGGTCGCAAATTTTTTGGAGTCAGCGTAGTTACCGGGATTCACGCGCACGACTTCGACCCATTTCACCGCTTCCATCGCGGCTTCAGGTTTGAAATGGATGTCGGCGACAATCGGCACGTTGCAGCCGAGCTTGCGCAGCTCGGCGACGATGTTCTGCAAATTTGCCGCGTCCTTCACGGTCGGCGCGGTGATGCGGACAAGCTGGCAGCCGACGGCGACGAGTTCCAAAGTTTGTTTCACACACAGCGCAGTATCCATCGTGTCGCACGTGAGCATGGACTGCTTAACGACGGGATGGTCATCGCCCATCACAAAGCCACCGTGATTCGGATCGCCTATGACAATTTCACGCGTCTTACGGCGATGATAAAAAAATGGAGATTCGCAGTAGCGCATGAATTACTTGGATTTTGTCGGCGCGGAATCATCAGGCTGCCCGGCTTGCTGGATTTGCACGTCGCTTGTGAACATGGCGCGAAAAAGAGGTATGCGCTTGATGTCGAAAAATGTCACATAGAGATAAAATGAAAGCAGCAGCACGACAAAGCAGGTGGTAACGCGTTCAACAAGTTTTATTTGCAGCGGGCGGCGGCGGATCTTCTCGATAATGGCCATCAAAATATGGCCGCCGTCGAGGACGGGAATCGGCAGCAGATTGAGGATTGCCAGATTGATGTTGAGCAAAACAAGAAAGCTCAACGCGAGGCGGTAATCCGTGTTGACCTGCGAGGCGAGCATGCTAAAAATGCCTATCGGACCGCTCAAATCTTTCGCGCCAACGCCGGTTTCCTTGCTGTGAACCAGCGCGCCGAGCGTCTCGAATGTTTTGTCAAACACATCGCGCACTTGCTCCAACGGCGACGGCCCGGGTTTTTGGACAATATAAACTTGCGTCGAATCCGTGCCAAGCATGACGCCGATGCGCCCGATTTTTGTCGTCGGGTCAATTGTCGGCGTGACGTCCAGCGCCAATTTTTGCCCGGCGCGTTCGACTTGAACTTCATTCGTCTGCCCGCCGCATTTGCGGATGAGGTCAATGAATTGGTCGCGGCTGGCGATCGGCACTCCGGCGAACGAAATAATTTTGTCGTTTTGTTTCAACCCAGCCTTTTCCGCCGCGCTGCCGGACATCACTTCCATGATTTGCGGATGGTCGCGCGGGTCGAGGTTCAGCAGTTTGAGGCCGACGGCATTATCGGTCGTGGTCTGAAGCTGGTAAGTTTGTTCCGCGCCGTCATGTTCGATTGCGACAGGCACGACATTCGTGCGCGCGACAATCGTGTGAAGCATCACGTCCTGCCAGGATTTTACTTTCGCGCCGTCCACGGAAATAATCCGGTCGCCTTCGTGGATGCCAAGTTTCGCCTCGGCTGAACCCGGCGCGACGTAGCCGATGATTGCCGGGTTCACCGCGACGGGCAGTCCGACAAAATAAATCACCGTCGCAATAGCAAAGGCGAAAACGACATTCATGAACGGCCCGGCGAGCGCGACAAGGATTTTATGCGACGGCGGCGCGGGCGGAATTTGTTCCTCGGATTTTCCCTCGAGAGCCTCGGCGGTGATCATCTGCGGCAACGCGACGTAGCCGCCCGCCGGAATTCCGCGCAGCGAATATTTGACACCGTTGCGCTTCCAGCCGAAAATTTTCGGGCCAAATCCAACGGCGAATTCGTCCACTTTCATCCCTAGCCTTCGCGCGACCCAGAAATGCCCCAACTCGTGGACAAAAATGGACGCGCCGAATGCGAGCATGACGGCGATAACTACATAAATGATGTTCAAAATAACCATATAAAATCAGTACGTAAGATTACAGCACGAAAAGTCTTTCCGCCATTTCAAACTGCCGCCGCTTTGCGCGCCAAATTGTCGGCTTCGAGAATTTTTTCCAATGTCGGATGCAAAAGAACTTTATGCGCGTCCATCGTGCGCCGGACGAGTTCCGTGATTTGTGGAAAATTTATTTTGCGGTTCACAAACGCTTCGACCGCGATTTCATTCGCCGCGTTCAAGACGGCGGGCAACGTTCCGCCGATTTTCCCCGCCCTGCGCGCCAGTTCAATCGCCGGAAATCTTTCCACGTCCGGTTCTTCAAACGTCAGCGTGCTGATTTTTGGAAAATTTGTCTGCACGCGCTCGCTCGCGGCGCGTTCGGGATAGGTCAGCGCGTATTGGATCGGCAGGCACATGTCCGGCGTGGAAAGTTGCGCGATGAGCGAGCCGTCCACGAACTCGACCATCGAATGCACGATGCTTTGCGGATGCACAACCACGCCGACGCGCGCCATTTCGATGTCGAACAGCCAGCGCGCCTCGATCATTTCGAGTCCCTTGTTGAACAGCGTCGCCGAATCAATCGTGATTTTGCGGCCCATGACCCACGACGGATGTTTGAGCGCGCGTTCGACGGTGATTTCGGAAAATTTTTCTTTCGGCCAGATTGTTTTGTCGCGGAACGGTCCGCCGCTCGCCGTCAGCCAAAGTTTTCGGACGGAATTTGAAGGCTTTCCGTCGAGACATTGAAAAATCGCCGAGTGCTCGCTGTCAACAGCCAGAACGCGGACGCCGTGCTTGCGCGCTTCGTTCATGACAATTTCGCCGGCCATCACGAGAATTTCTTTCGATGCAACAGCAATATCCTTGCCTGCGCGAATCGCCGCCAGGGCAGGTTTCAGCCCGGCCGTTCCGACAATCGCAATCAGAACAATGTCCGCCGACGGAAGCGTGGCGAGTTTAATCAAACCTTCTTCACCGGAAAAAACTTGGGCGGCTGTGCCAAGCGCATTTTGAAGTTCTTTTGCCTTTGAGGAATCGAAAATTGAAATCGCGGCGGCCCTGTGTTTCCGAGTTTGTTCGAGCAGTAATTCAGAATTATTTCCGGCAGCCAATCCGAGAAGGCGAATTCGGTCTGGCAAATCTTCGGCGACTTTGACGGTGCTCGTGCCGATGCTGCCGGTGCTGCCGAGAAGAACAACGTTTTTCATTTCAGTTCAGACCATGCGTCAAAATGTGCCGCAGATACAAATACATGATGGGTGCATTGAACAGCAAACTGTCGAGCAAGTCGAGAATGCCGCCGATGCCGGGGAAAAATTTGCCGGAATCTTTCACACCAGCTTCGCGTTTGAAAAGCGATTCGATCAAATCGCCGATAACGGCAGTCGAGCTTAGCAAAACGCCGAGGATAATTGCGTGCAATGGACTCATTCCTGCCATATGGTTGCCGAAAAAATGGACGAAAATAAGACTCGCGGTAGTCGAAACTACAATCGCACCGCCGAAACCTTCCCACGTTTTCCCGGGACTGATGCGCGGAATCATTTTGTGCCGGCCGATGAGCGAGCCGACAGCATATGCGCCGGTGTCGCTGAATTTTGTCAGCAACACGAAATAGAGCAGGAAGTATTTGCCTTCGACGCCGGGAAAAAAATTGATTTTTTGGGTGAAGTTCAGCAGCCATGGCACATACATCAGTCCGAAAAGCGTTGCGGCGATGGCCGCGATTCCTGCCGTGTTGGATTTCGATACAAATTGCCGCACGCACAAACCGAGCACGAACAAAATCAGAAAGCCCGTTTCAAAATCGTTCACGCGTGCGGGCGAACCGGAAGTGCCGAGATGCCCGGTAAGATTCAAAAACGTACCGACCGTGAGCAAAATTCCGCCGAGCAGCCCACACCATTTGAAACAGACGAGACCGCGCCTTTCGGCCAGTCCATAAAATTCCATCAGACCGGTGGCGGTGAGCAAAACGATAACCAAAATAAAAACACCGTCGGAAATAAGCGCGCTGCTGGAAAATAAAGCCGCGATGACGACCGTCCAGAGAATCACCGAGGTGATCAGCCGGCGGAGAAAGACTTTTGCCTTTGAAGGCGTTTGAGCCAGAACGACCGTGTCGGACATTCCGGCAAAATTAGCAAGCGCGGAGGCAATTGCCAATTGAAGTTTGCGACCGCAAAAAATAAAAGAGGCCGGACACTACTCCGGCCTCAATGAGAACAAGCGCTCTAAAAAAACGTCTTGGTCGGATGCGGTGCCGCAGACATACACCTTACAACACACACGTAACACTGCATTCCTGCATCAACGACACAGCCAGCATAACAGATGTCCTGTCCCCTGCGAGTCACCAGTTATGGTTACATACAAAACAGGGCTTATGTCTTTCCCATACCCAAAAATATCACCAATAAAATCAAGGGTTTTATGAGGCAAAACATTGCGCTTTACGCCTCCGGCGGGTTTGCGGATGCTCTGACGAAATGCCGGAAGATATTCCAGAAGAACCAGAATCGCAATTGTCAGAATCAGGCAATCCAGACGCACGATCAACAAAACACAAAAAATGGTTCGCGTTCGCAGTGGCACTTTTTTACGTCGCGTTTCATTGGATGGAACCTATTATTGAGCTTTGGAAAGATAAGCAGAAAGAGGGGTGGACAGTGAAGGGCGTTATTGCATTTGTTGTTTGTATCTGCCTTGTTCTTTTTGTGGCACATAAGGAATTTGGCGGCGCGTCAACCACATCAACCCAAAACCTGACCGCCACGAATCCCATCAAGTCGCCAATTTTACAGGTTGGCACGGCCAGCAATGTTGAACAGAAGATTGATTATTCCTCAAAATCCACTGCCAGCACTGGAGGTGTTGCGATTAGTGGTAATGGAAATGTCACTATGGTAGGAACAAATAACACAATGAATTCTCAAACCGGCACAAACAATCAGTTTTCAAATCTAAAGTTTTTTGGGAATTTTCAAGGTCAGATTATTCCGGCAAATATAGGAACATTCAATTACGAGC
>JBEKZT010000158.1:0-5292 GCA_049509595.1 Verrucomicrobiota bacterium | reverse complement strand
CGCAAATTTGTAAAAAAATATTCGGGCGATTGGCCAAAAGAAATTTCAGGCGTCTTGGTCATTGATTTTAGCGGTTCGCAACAAGGGACTGAAATCAAATTCCCTATTAGCGACGAATCCTCAACCAATGAAAATGCGTCCACTATGTCAATATCGTCTACCAACGATTTTGCATCATCCACCTCCACACCCGTCCTGCCCTCGCAACCGCTCTGGCAAATGCTGCTCTACGCCTTCATCGGCGGATTGATTTTGAACATCATGCCGTGCGTGCTGCCGGTCATCGCGCTGAAAATTCTCGGCTTCGTCAGCGAAGCCAAAAGTTCACCGCGCCGCGTCCGCGCGCTCGGCGGGATTTACGCCATCGGCGTTTCGTTTTCATTTCTTGTTCTCGCGGCCATCGTCATTGGCGTTGAAGCCGCCGGACATCAGGCCGGCTGGGGAATGCAATTCGGCAGCCCCATTTTCATCGTCTGCCTCACCACACTCGTCACGCTCGTCGCGCTGAACCTCTTCGGCGTCTTTGAAGTCACGCTCGGCGGACGAACTTTGGACGCCGCCGGAAATCTGGCGTCGCGACACGGCGCGAGCGGCGCATTTTTCAACGGTGTGCTCGCCACGATTTTGGCGACGCCTTGCACCGCGCCGTTTCTCGCGCCCGCGCTCGGCTTCGCTTTTTCGCAAAGCGCGGCAACCATCATTCTAATTTTTCTCACCGTCGGCCTTGGCCTCGCGTCGCCGTATGTTTTGTTGAGCTGGAATCCGGCGTGGCTAAAATTTTTGCCGAAGACGGGCGCGTGGATGGAAAAATTCAAGATCGCCATGGGCTTCCCGATGCTTGCGACCGTCGTGTGGCTCTTCAACATCGCCGCCGACAGTTACGGCAAAAATGTTTTGTGGCTCGGCGTTTTTCTGGTCGTCGTTGCGTTCGCCGCGTGGATTTTTGGCGAATTTGTCCAGCGCGGACGCAAACACAAAACTGCGGCGGCAATCATCTCTTTGATTTTGTTCGGCGGCGGTTACGTTTTTGCTCTGGAAAAAGAATTGGACTGGCGCACGGCGATGCCGGAAGCAGACACGGCGGGTTCTCTGAAAGAATCGGCGGACGGAATTGACTGGCAACGCTGGAGTCCAGAAGCCGTGGCCGCTGCGCGTGCCGACGGAAAACCTGTGCTGGTGGATTTCACCGCCGATTGGTGTTTGACGTGCCAAGTGAATAAACAAACGAGCATCGAAATTTCTTCCGTGCGTCAAAAATTAAAAGACATCAACGCCGTCGCCTTCGTCGGCGATTACACGCGCACACCCGACAACATCACAACAGAGCTGAACCGCTACCATCGCGCCGGCGTGCCGTTGGTTTTGGTTTATCCAAAAAATCCCGATGAGCAACCGATGGTGCTGCCGGAAGTTTTGACGCCGGACATCGTCCTTGATGCGCTTGACCGCGCGGCGCGTTGAACGTTTTATTGAAACCTAATGTCAAAACCTGCATCTTATTAAGAATATGAAAACAACATTTGCACTAATCGCCGCTTTGACCCTGGCCACCGCCTCATTTGCCGTCGAAGTCGGCCAGTCTGCGCCGAATTTCACCGGCACCGACATCAACGGCAATACCGTCCACCTGAGTGATTACAAGGGCAAGATTGTCGTCATCGAATCCTACAACTCCGACTGCCCGTATTGCCACAATCAATACGCCACCGGCGCGACACAGGATTTGCAGAGGGAGCTTGCCGCCAAGGGCATCGTCTGGCTCATGGTCAATTCCGTCAACCCGAAAAATTTCAGCCATCGCACGCCCGAACAGGCACGCGCGGAATGGGCCGCTGAAAAAATCGCCGCGACCGCATGGATTGACGACAGCTCGGGTGCGATCGGCCACCTCTACGACATGAAAACCACGCCGCACACGTTCGTCATTGATAAGAACGGCACGCTCGTTTATGACGGCGCAATGGACGACAAGCCCGATCCATTTCACGACCCGCGCACCGCAAGAAATTACGTCCGCGAAACCGTGGACGATTTGCTGACCGGAAAACCCATTGAAGTTTCGCAGACCAAACCTTACGGCTGCGCGGTGCACTACGCGGATTGAACGAATTATTTCTTCAAGGGCAGCGGCGATTTTTCGCCCTGCCCTTTTTCTTTGGGCACGAAGGCACGCCGCACCCATTTTTCCTGCTGCAATTCTTTTGATAGCGTAAAACCAAATTCCTTCAGAAATAATTCCACCGGCGCGAGGATCGTCACCGGCCTTCGCGTGAACGTGTCCTTGTAAGCCAGCCGCACCGCGCGCAAGCCAAGGCGATAACCTTTTTGCACGCGCCCATAAATCTCATCGCAAACAATCGGACAACCCGATTGCGCGAGATGCACGCGAATCTGATGCGTGCGCCCCGTCAGCGGACTTGCCTCGATCAACGTGAACAAATCGGTATTCATCAAAACACGAAAATGCGTCTCGGCTTCCTTGCCTTCTTCCGAATTGTCCACGCGCATCTTGCCGAAATGTTTCGGGTCTGCGCCGAGCGGCAGTTCACAAGTCCATTCCTTCTCGCGCGGCACGCCTTCGACGACGGCGAGGTAAGTTTTCTCCATTCGCCGCGACTCGAACAGCTCGCCCATCGCGCGCATCGCACCGTCGCTTTTGGCGAAGAGCATCACGCCGCTCGTATCCGCGTCGAGACGGTGGACATGCCGGAGATAACGCAGATTGCGCGAGCGCGCCCAGAAATCATCCGCACGGATGGACGAATCAATCGCCGTCTGCAAGTTCCAGTTCGTCTTGCGCCACGAATCCGGCACGAGCATCCAGCCGCGCGGCTTGTCAATCGCCAGCACCGAGCGATCCTCAAAGATGATGGGGATCGGCTCGCAGCCCGGCAGTTCGATGAAATTGGGTTTGGCCATTCGCCTGACTTTAAGGGAAGTTCAATCCTTCGGCAAAAATATCTCGCAGATAAATTAATTTGGCTTGTCTGGTTTTTTCGTCAAAGGGTGATTTTTCAATATCATTGCTGCGTATGTTGCCGCATCAATATCGTCTGCGCCCGATTCAATTTCCGTTCCTAAATCTTTAGGATCAATTTCATCACTCGGCCAGACACCATCAACAATGAGCTTCTTGGAAAAGCACAATTCCATAACATCATGGGCGAAAGTTTTGGGTCGCAGCAAACCCTTTGTTCTAGCTTTTGCCGCATTTGTAATTGCGCCGCTCAAAATATCCGCAAACTGAACTTGATGATGCGCCTTCGAATTAACAGCAAGTATGTCTGAAACCTTCAATGGATAATCCATCTTACGGCGATCATATCCAACACTAATTGGTTTCAAATCTGGGTTTGAAAATTTAAGTAGGCGAGCGCGTTCCTTGGCCAATACTTTTGATTCGTCGGCAACGACTTCATAAAAACAACCTATAGATTTGCCCCAATGATTTACGACGACATAATACGCTGGAACAAGAGGATCAAGCTCATCAGGATTGATTGTTTCAAATAGCTCATTGTGGTCACGCATGAGAAATGGGATGCTGTCGGATTCGTATGTTCCAAATGTGCGTATATTAATTCTGCCGAGTTACGCCACTCATAAAAAACACTGGGATTGCGCTCTCGGATGACCCGAACAAACAACGAAAGAAAATTAGACCAGGTGAGCGGGTTTAAGAGGGTCGGCATGATTGTAGCAAGCAGATTGGCCGTAGCGATATTTGCACCGCGCTTATAGAAATCCACGCCTGCTTTTTGAAAGGACGGTTCGAGCACCAAGTCGCAATACTTGGTCACCACCATGAATGGCTTATGAAATATAACTGTGGCTACAGTTTCGGACGTTACTCTCGCAGAATTAAGAAAATCAAGCACCGCCCTTTGGCCCGCTGGACTTTTTCGCAAGCGCGAAAATTTAAGCTCGGGCCCGTTGAAATTGCGAAAATGTGAAAGAAGCTCTTTCTCTTCGTCTCGTTCAAACGAACATGACGCTAGAACGAAAATTGGATCGGCCTTATCAATTAAATTTTGGCCAGTGTTTCCACATTCATCGAAGAAAATTTGCTTCATGAAATATTCAACGCTTTCGCCACTTCGTCCTATTGAATCACCGAAAATCTTCCACGTCCAAGCCGCTGCCTTCAACAATGCTTTTCAACGTGCCGATGGGAATGGGTTTGCTGCCGTGCATGGCCACAATCACCTGCCGTCCGTTGGCATGACGCCATTTTTGGTGGCTGCCGGATTGCCCCACCAATTCAAAGCCATGCTTGCGCAAAACTTTGACGACTTCCTTCGCGTTGCGAACTGGAAACCGCTGGCTCACGGCATGGCGAGTTCCATGAGTTTCGCGCCTTTGTGCAGCTTGACGGGCGAGGGTTCAAACCAAAGTGCCAAGGCTTCTTTGGCGTTGGCGATGGCTTCGGCTTCCGTGTCTCCGGCAGAAGCGCAGCCGGGCAGTTCCGGGAAAACCGCCGACCAGCGATTTGTTTCAGAATCCAGTTCGACTAAAAGTCGTAATTTCATGTCGGCAATTTAGTCATGTTTATCCGGCGAGGCAAGTCACCGCTTCCGCCACTCCGTCTTCGGCGGCTCGGGCAAACCTTGCGCGCGCAGCGCCGTGCGGAAATGCAGCTTGGAAATTTTCGCCAGTTCGCCCGCGCCGCGTTCTTCAACGAATTTTTTCGCCGCCGCATCCACCGCCGCCGACGCGCCTTTCGGCAGTTTCATTTCAAATTGTTTTTCCAGTTTCGCCAGGCCTTTCACAAATTCATCGCGCGCCAGGATCGAGGCCGCCGCCACGGCGATGTCCTCTTCCGCCTTGTGCCGCTGCACGAGCTGCAATCCTTTCCCTTGCGACATCAACGCCTTTTCGATCACGCTTTTGCTCGCGGCGAACTGGTCGCTGATGGCCTTCACCGGCGGCGGGTTCATCTGGTAACGTTTGCCGAGCAGATTTTCGATCACGCGCGCGTGACCCCACGCGAGCAGCGTGTTGACGCTTTTCATCTTCGCGTAAAGCCGGTTGTAAGCCTCGTTGCCGATGACGACGGAATCCGTCACGCAGCCGGGCGTCGAGCGGATTTTTTCGGCAAGCTCGGCAATTTTTTTGTCGCTGGAAATATTTTTGGAATCGCGGATGCCCAAGTCTTTCCACGCGGCGATGACTTTTTCGTTCACATAAACGCCCGCGATGGACAGCGGCCCGAAGAAATCGCCCTTGCCGCTTTCGTCCACGCCGATGCGCGGCAGGAGCAGTTCGGGATTCAAAATGGTTTCGTAGCCGAGC
>JBEKZT010000157.1:0-5337 GCA_049509595.1 Verrucomicrobiota bacterium | reverse complement strand
CCGCCAATTTCATAGCGAATGGCGGTGAAAGTTCTGCGCGACCAAGCGTGTTCCTGCTGCGTGACTTCGTTCCACGTTTGTCTTTGAGCATCGAGAGTTTCCAAAGCGACAGCAGTTTCGCGACAGGATTTTGCGCCAAGTCGGTCAACAAGATTTGTCAAACGACTTGTTCCGATCGCTTCGATGGCGATGCCGACCAATTCGTCAATCAACACTCCGCCGTGCGCCGATTCATTACCAAAGTGAATAGTATCTAAATAAGATTTCGCGGCATCGTTCGGGCGATTTTCCATTTCTGCCAATTTTCCTTCGGCAGTGAAAGCTTGCGCCAATCTTTTCAGGCCAGCCAAATCGTTGAAATGATTACCCATGTAAGTTTTCGAAAATTGAATCGGCACGCGACATTCGTTGCTTAAGCCGGAGCGAACGAGAGATAACGCTCCGGCATTTGCTGAAACAATCGCGCGTAATTCATCCTGATTTATTTGGTCGTAGTCGGGAATTTCAGTTGGAAGCATTTGCGCGGCTTTTACCAAATCATCGTAGCCGTTCGGGTTGGGCAGGGGCGCGATGGGTGGCAGCGGTTCCGTCTGCATGAAAAACAGGAAGCCGAGAAACAGGACGAATGGGAACGCCAGAATGCCAATCACGACGAGCCGGTTGCGATTTTGGATGGTCATACTGGCGACAGAGTTGGCAAAAAGTCCGGCAGCGTCAATAATTCTGGTATTGCGTGACGCGGCAAATTTCTTTAACCAATCCCGTCTTTAAGCGACATATGAAAGATCAAACAACCAACATCGCGGCCTGGAAGGACAAGCTCATCGAATACGTCATCAACCATGGTCCGGCGCTCGTCTCGGCATTTATTGTCATTTTCGTCGGACTGCTTGCCGCGCGCTGGCTTGGCAAGCTGGTGGATCGCTGGCTGGAACACAAGGCGATGGAGGCGCCAATGCGAACACTGCTCGTGCGCGTTGTCCGGCTGCTGATTTTTGCGCTGGCGCTGGTCGTGGCGCTCGGCACGGCGGGCATGGACGTGACGGCATTGATCGCCGGCGTCAGCGTCGCGGGCGTGGGCGTGGGGCTGGCGCTGCAAGGCGTGCTGGGCAATCTGGTCGCCGGATTGACAATCATTTTCACCAAGCCGTTTCGCGTCGGCGAATACATTGAAATTGCCAGCGTGAGCGGACAGGTGAAACACATCGAATTATTTTCCACGATGCTGTTGCACGCGGATTCATCGCGCGTCATGGTTCCCAACCGGAAAATCGTCGGCGAAATTCTGCACAACTACGGCCAGATCCGGCAGCTTGATTTGGGCGTGGGCGTCGGTTACGGAACGGACATTGACGTTGCGCTGAAAATCATCCGCCAAATTCTGGTGGGAAATCCGCGCGTGCTCAACGAACCGGTTCCTCTCGTCGGCATTGTGAATTTGGGTGATTCGTCAATCCAGCTTTCCATCAAGCCGTGGGTGAAGGTGAATGATTTTATTCCCGCGCAACTGGAAATTTACGAAGCCATCTTGAATCAATTCCGCGCGAACAAAATTGAAATTCCATTCCCGCAGCGCGAAGTGCGGCTACTCAATCAAAATTAGTCACGCGACCGCGTGCGTTTTCGCGTGATGCGGCTCGGCGTGGATTTTCGCTAGTGCGTTTGCCAGCGCATCCCAATCGGCTTCCGTCGTTTCCCAGCCGCTGCTGAAACGCAGCACACGATGCGCTTCCGTCGGCTTGAAGTGCATCGCCGCCAGAACGTGCGACGGCTCTTCTTTGCCAGTCGTGCAGGCCGATCCGGTCGAGACGGCAAATCCGGCCTTGTCCAATTTTGAAAGCCAGCGCGATTGCGCGCCGTCCGGCATCAACGCGGAAACCGTGTTCCACAAGCGCGGCGACTTCGCGCCTACAATCGTTGCGCCGTGCAATTCCTTCAATAGCTGTTTCTCAAAATTCTCGCGCCACACGACTCGCAATAAATGCTGGCTGTTCGCAATTTGTTTTTCGCGCACTTCCAGCGCCGCGAGCATCGCCAAAATCGTGGCGACATTTTCTGTTCCCGCGCGATGGCCGAATTCCTGTTTGCCGCCGAGAAGCAGCGGCGTGATTTTGCTTTTGTGCGGAATTTTCAGGAAGCCGATGCCGCGCGGCCCACCAAATTTGTGCGCCGCGCCGCTGACAAAATCGCATTGTCCCAAATCCTTCGCCGGCATTTTGCCGAGCCATTGCACCGCGTCGGTAAAAAAAGGAACTTCGTAGCTCTGGCAGATGGAAAGAATCTCGCGCCACGGCTGGATGACGCCAGTTTCGTTGTTCGCGGCCATCACGGCGACGAGTCCGGGGCGCGTGTCGGCCAGTTCCACCGTGAGCCAGTCCAAATCAATCACGCCGTCGTGCGTGACGGGAATGATGCGCGCGCGCTTGCCAAAATAATGTTTCGACGATTCATCAACGCACGGATGTTCGATGGCGGAAACCCAAACCTCACCCTTCGCGTCGAGCGTATGCGCGAAATGATGCATGACCGTGTTGTTCGCTTCCGTCGCGCCGCTCGTCCAGACGATGTCGTTCGCGTGGCAGCCGAGAAAGTGCGCGAGCTTTTCGCGCGCGTCGCGGAGCGCGACACTTGCGCGCGTGCCGATTCCGTGCGGGCTGGACGGATTTCCTGAAATATTTTCCGTCGCATTAAGCCACGCCTCGCGCGCCTCGCGGATGACGGGCGCGGTCGCGTTATGATCAAAGTAAATCATCGGCCTAACAAAATACTATTTGCCGCAAAGCTGGCGAGTTTTTTGTGGGCGCTGGAAAAGGCGATTGAATCAAATTCCTTCGGCGACAACCAAACGCCAGCAGATTTTTTTGGCGAATTTTTCAAGTGAACGTGAAACGCTTCGAGCGTCATGCGATAGCGCGTGATGGAATGTTTGATGGCTCCAAGCGACTGAAATTTTGCCGCTGTGAAATTGAAAGCTGAATCAAAAATTTCCTGCGCGTCCTTTTTTTTGCCATTGGTTTCAAAATTCGGAAACTCCCACAAATGCGCGTTCACAATTCCAGCCGGACGCTGCTGGACGAGAAATTTTCCGTCGCGCTCAATGATGAAAGCAACAAAATGTCTCGCTGTGGCAGCTTCGCGCTTGCCGAGATTTGGCAGTTCTTCCACGCGGTTTTCCTTGAACGCAACGCAAAGTTTTTTCACCGGGCAAATCAGACACTGCGGATTTCGAGGCGTGCAAACCAATGCGCCAAGCTCCATTAAAGATTGATTCAGATGCGAACAGTGTGGTTTTGAGTCCTGAACCAATTCTTCCGCCAGATTCCACAGCCGCGTATTCGTTACTTTCTCCTTCGGATTTTCGGCGATGCCAAAAATTCTGGTCAGCACGCGGATGACGTTGCCATCCAGAATCGGCGTCGGCTGGTTGAAGGCGATGCTGCAAATCGCGCCGGCGGTGTATCGGCCGATGCCGGGCAATGCCAAAACGTCATCAAAGTTTTCTGGAAATTCGTAGGAGACGACGTGAGGAGTCTCTAATTCGTTTTTAGTTTGAGACTTGTCACCTCGTCTCCTACGGGATGTTTGTTGCGCCACGATTTGCTGTGCGGCTTTTTGCAAATTGCGGACGCGCGTGTAGTAGCCGAGTCCTTCCCACAGTTTGTGGATTTTTTCCGAAGGCGCTTTGGCGGCGGCTTCAATCGTCGGCAGTTCGCGCAGCCAGCGGTTCCAAAAGGGAATCACCGTTTTCACCTGCGTCTGTTGCAGCATGATTTCGGAAACCCAGATCGCGTAAGGATCGCGCGTGCGCCGCCACGGCAGGTCGCGGGCGTTCGCGGCGAACCAGTCCAGCAACGCGGCGACGAGTTTTGAATTTTTAGTTTTTGGTTTTGAGTTCAACAATTTGCCGAACCGCGAAATACACGAAATACGCGAAAAGGAAATGAAGAAAATTCCATTGCCGGTAAAAAGTTTGTCAGCCGCGCCCAAACTGGCCATATTCAAGGCATGAAGTAGAACATTGCGAAACGACTATGGATATGAACGAAACTAAATTCATACCAAACATTTCAAAACTGCAATCTGATGTTTTGCCGCAAATTAAACAAGCATTTGGCGTATTGTTTTTCGCAACATGCACCGAACAAGGATATGGCAATGTGGTTGATAACGGCAGTTGTGCATTTGTTTCAACGCAAACGAAACTGTTGCTTGTCACTTGTCATCATGTCTGGAATGGCTTTTTAGCTGCCCGTGAAAAGAATCCAGAACTTGAATTATATGCTTGTTTTGATGATAAGCACGCGGTCTGCATTTCAAGCAAGATAGACGGAACGCAAACAAAACCAATAGACCAAAATGAAAAAATGGATATTGCAGTTTTTGATATGGAGCCATTTCAAGAATTCCTTGGCGAACATGGCAAGAATTTTTTCTATCCGCTGACCATTCCTGTTAGCGAGTTCACACCAAATGACTTGGTTGGCGTCATTGGCAGCCCCGGCAAGCAAAGGATACAAACAGAAAAAGGAATCGGATGGGCGCGGCAACCTTACTTTGCCTATGTTTCGGCAACCAGCGGTTTCACTATCCGAGTGGACTTCACGCGCGTAATGTCTCTTGACCGAGAATTGACGCATAAGCAAGGCGACAAGAAGCCAGCAACGGCAGGCGTTAGCGGTGGCCCATGCTTTTTGATTCACACAGACTATAAATCTTACTTGCTTGGCATCGTGACTGACCATGTTTGTTATGAAGATAGGCCGGACAACTACTTGACGGTGACAACAGCAAATTGCATTAACGAGAATGGAACACTTAAAACTCCCGATTCTTTCTACAACACATAGGAATAACCGAATTTTCAGAATTATTTCTTTGGCTGGCTGAAACTGTCTTCTGATTTTTAATTTTGTTCATTCTGTTAATTCTGTCTCAAGTTCGTTGCGGAGTTTAGGCGAAACTTCTAGGATTTGCCAACTTTGAAGCCGCTCACCATCCACAGTTGCAAGCTCACCGACGATCAGGCGTCGGCATTGCTGGCCGCGTTGGTGGCGCGCAACTGGAAGCCGCGCGAGGTGCCGTATGCGCGGTTCGCGTTCGAGTCGGACAAGACGAACATCGTTTTTTACGAGAGCGGCAAGCTGGTCGTGCAGGGCAAGGGCACGGCGGAATTTGTCGAGTTTGTCTTGGAGCCGGAAATTCTCAAGGAGGTCAAGCTCGGCTACGAAACCATTTTGAATCCCGAACTGCTCCTGCCGCGCATCGGCGTGGACGAAAGCGGCAAGGGCGATTTCTTCGGGCCGCTGTCCATCGCGGGCGTTTATGTGAACGAAAAAG
>JBEKZT010000156.1:0-5354 GCA_049509595.1 Verrucomicrobiota bacterium | reverse complement strand
AACTGGAGCAACTTCGCCGCCGCATCGAATTCGATCCCGATTTGTTTGTCGCACAGGAACGGATTGAACCTTCCACCGCGCCAAGCTGGAGCGACAAGGGCTTCGCACCGCGCCCGGTCACACTGCGCGCTTATCTTGTGGCGAGCGGCGATAGCTACAGCGTCATGCCCGGCGGACTCACACGCGTATCGCCGGATGCAGGCGGAAAATTTATTTCCATGCAACGCGGCGGCAGCAGCAAGGACACATGGATCATTTCGGAAAATTCCGTCGAAGAAATTACGCTACTACACACGGCGGGTCAAAATTTTGAACTGCGCCGCACGGGAAACAATTTGCCATCGCGGCTGGCGGACAATCTTTTTTGGTTGGGTCGTTATTCGGAACGCGCCGACGCCACGGCGCGTCTGCTGCGCAGCGCGCTATTGCGATTCAATCCCGAACGCACCGGTAGCGCGATGCCATTGCTCTCGCCACTGCTGCAAACGCTTCAAACGCAGGGTCAGTTGCTGGACGTGACAGAACAGCTGGAGTTGCGGCAAAATTCTGAGGCATTCGAGGCGGAATTACTCGCGGCGATTTTTGATTCGGAGCGCGACAGCAGTTTGCGCAACACCATTGAAAATCTTTTCCGGCTCGGCGTGCAGGTCCGCGACCGCACGTCCAATGATATGTGGCGCGTCATCAACAAGCTCAACGACCGCCTTGCCTCGTCATCCGTCAGCCTCGTCATGCTCGCGGGCGACGCCATCGGCGTGCTGAACGAAACACTGCTAGGCGTCGCCGCGTTTCACGGTCTCGCGCGTGAAAATATGACGCGCGCACAGGCTTGGCGTTTCATTGACATGGGCTTACGCATCGAACGCGCGATTTATCTTTCCACGCTGCTGGATTCGACACTGCGTTCGCCGGAATCCGACAATCCAAGTTTGCTTGAAGCTGTGCTAGAAGTCGCGGACAGTTCCATCACCTACCGCTCGCGTTACAGTTTGTTGCCGCAACCCGCCGCCGTGTTCGACTTGATTTTGCTCGACGATAAAAATCCGCGCGCCGTGCTTTTTCAAATCGCCCAACTTATCCAGCACTTCGAACGGCTGCCGCAGGAACGCAATTCCGTCGGACGCGACATTTTGAACAATTGCGCCGCGCGCCTCGAACGCGGCGACACGCGCGAACTAACAAGTCTCAAGGAAAATCTACCCGCGAGCAAAGTCGGCAGATTGATTCAACAAACCCTCCGCGATTTGCCCAAACTTTCCGATGCGATTGCCGCAAGTTATTTCGCGCACTCGATGATTTCGCGCACAGGCCGGGAAAATGTATTATGACTTACGACGTCATCCATCGAACGATTTATGAATACACCGCCCCGGTGACAGTTTCACATAACGTCACACGGCTTGAACCGCGCACCACCGCCATGCAAGCGCGGGGAAATTTTTCGCTGAAAATTTTACCGCAACCGGCGTTGCGAAAGGCGCGCACGGATTATTTCGGCAACCAACTTTGCTTTTTCAGCATTCAGGAAATTCACCAACGGCTGGAAATCGTCTCTACGAGCCGCGTTTTAGTTGAAGCGAAAAAAACGCCGGAGCCGGAAACGTCGCTAATTTGGGAAGAAGCCGCAAAATTATTCCGTGATCCGGTTGCGCCCGAAATCGTCGAACCGTATCAGTTTGTTTTTGATTCGCCGCAAGTGCGCGCGTCATTCGACTTATCCGACTATACGCTGGAAAGTTTTCCCAAGGAGACGCCGCTACTTGTTGGCGCGCTGGATTTGACGCGGCGAATTTTTGAAGATTTTACCTTTGATCCCAAAGCCACTACCATCGCAACGCCGCTCGAAGAAGTTTTGGAAAAACGGCGCGGTGTTTGTCAGGATTTCGCGCATTTGGGCATCGCTTGCCTGCGCTCGCTCGGATTACCCGCGCGTTACGTAAGCGGCTATCTGCGGACGCGACCGGCGGAAGGCAAGGAACGGCTTGCGGGTGCGGACGCTTCACATGCTTGGTTTTCAATTTTTTGCCCAAATGTCGGCTGGCTGGACTTTGACCCGACAAATAATCTTCAGCCCGGAGAAGAACACATCACCGTCGCGTACGGCCGCGATTTCAGTGACGTAAGTCCGGTTGCCGGGATTCTCACCGGCGGCGGCCGGCATGAAGTTAAAGTGGCGGTGGACGTAGCCGAGGTGTAAAATTGTTCATGTCAAGAATTTGTTCGCGCCGGCTGCAAATTTTTTTCTCGCAAACTGAATGCAGTTTCGTCTTTCAATGATGCTCACATGAAGTGGGAAATTCTCCATCGCACCCAATACACTTATGCCGCGCCGGTTCGTGATAGTTTCAACGAAGCGCGACTCAAACCCGTTTCGGACGAATGGCAACAAGTGGATGATTTTCTGCTCAAAGTTTTACCGGCAACCCAACTGCGGCATCACCACGATTTCTATTCCAACGTGGTTCATTATTTTGAAATTCCTGAACCACATACGTCGTTGTTAGTTGAAAGCCGTACGCGGGTCACAACAAAATCGCAGCCGCAACTGCCGGAAACACAAATCATTTGGCCGCTGGCGCGCATCAACGAAGCGGCGCGTGAAGCCCGGATATATGAATTTTTGCAGGAGAGCCGTTACGTCGAGTTGTCGCCTGAAGTATGGCGTGTGGCGCTGGACGCAACCGTCGGGCAAACGGATACATGGCAGGCGGCAATGGCCATCTTGCGGTTCGTATATGGGCAAATTAAATATGTGCCGAATTCAACGAGCGTGCATACGCACATGCGCGATGTGCTCCGTGAGAAACGCGGCGTTTGCCAGGATTTCGCACATGTGACGCTGGGATTGTGCCGTTCGCTGAAAATTCCAGCGCTTTATGTCAGCGGCTATTTGGCCACGGAAATCGCCAGCGCCACTCACGCATGGGTTGAGATTTTGATACCTGGCGTGGGCTGGCGAGGACTCGACCCGACGCATAATCGCCAGACGAATGAAACTTACGTGAAAATTGCCGTGGGTCGCGATTATGCCGATGTACCACCACTTACCGGCACCTATAAAGGTACAACCGACCGCAAAATGGAAGTTGATGTAAAAATCAAATCCAACTTACATTGACATGCGAAATATTCGCCAAGGTTTTTTTGGAGGGCATTTTAAACCGTTACGAAGACCATTCTGTTTCTTTTAGTTTTTTGAAACTATTTAACAGCGGTTTCTTCCGCTTCCCAGCCACCGCCAAGCGCGCGGTAAAGTTGCACGACCGCGAGCAACTGATTGAGTTGCGTTTGCACGAGCGAATTTTCCGCAGGAAAAAGTTGCTGCTGTTCCTGCAACACTTCGTAATAGCTTGCATTGCCAAGACGGTAGCGTTCCATCGCAGTTTTCACGGCTTCCTTGTAAGCATCCACGGCACGGCTTTGCTGCGTGCGCACGTCGGCTAGTTTTTCACGCGAAATCAAGGCGTTGGAGATTTCCTGAAACGCGTTCAGCACGGTGGCTTGATATTGCAACACAGACTGTTCGCGGGTGGCGCGGGCTTGCGCATATTGCGCACGAAGCTGGCCACCGTGAAAAATCGGTCCGGTTAAACCGGCGGCGATGCTCCACGCGATGTCGCCGCCGCCGGATGTGAACGTCTCCAGATCAGAACTGACTTCGCCGAACAATCCCGTGAGATTCAATTGCGGGAAAAAATCGGCAACAGCCACACCGACTTGAGCATTGGCTGAACGCAAATTTTGCTCGGCTTCGCGAATGTCCGGTCGTCGTTCCAGCAACGCGGACGGCAAACCGGCGGGAACCGCCGGTGGCCTTTGTGTATTGAGCGAGGAATTTCCGCGCAGAATGGCACCGGGATTTTGCCCGAGCAAAACGCTCAATTGATTTTCCTGTAACGCGACTTGCTGTTCGAATTCAGGAATCGTTGCGGCGGCGGAATCCATCAGCGCTTCGGCGGACGATGTTTCCAGTTTCGATCCGACGCCGCCTTGCAACCGCTCGTTGAAAATTTTCAAACTCTCGCCGAACGAATTGGTGCTTTGTCGCGCGATTTCAAGCTGACGATCCAGCGCGAGCAATTGAAAATAATTTTGCGCGACTTGCGCGATGAGCGAAATTGTCACGTCGCGCCGCGCTTCCTGGCTCGCGAAAAACTGCGCGCGGGCGGACTCGTTAAGCCGACGAATGCGACCCCACAAATCAATTTCCCACGATGCGTTCGCGTCTGCTGCAAAAAGACTGCCACTCGTGCCGGTCGGCGACGGCATGTTGTTGCCAGAGACATTTTTTCCCGTTCCCGCGATTACGGCGTAATTCAATTGTGGAAAAAATCCCGAACGCGACTGCGCCTCGACTGCGCGCGCCTCTTCGACACGCGTGACGGCAATTCGCAAATCGTAATTATTGGTGAGCGCGGTGCGAATCAGATTTTGCAATGTGCCGTCGTGAAAAACCTGCCACCATGGCAAATCGGCAAACGAATTTGTTCCAATAGAATTTTCCGTTTCGCCGCGAAAAGTTTTCGGCGTATTGACTGGCGGACGTTTGTAATTTGGGCCAACCGCGCAACCAGCGAAAAATAAAATCAACCCACAAGACAACAAGATACAAAGAGATTCATAAATAAAAAACTTTGAGTCTCTGTGTCGTTCTGGTGAAAGGAATTTCATCCGTTTGGCTCTGGTGGTTTTGGTTTGTGCTCTTCGCGGGCTTTTTTACTGATTCGCGCAACGGCCTTTTCGACGACTGAAAAAGTGACTGGCACGATAAAAACATCCACGAACGTTGCGCCGAGCATTCCACCAATGACAACGGTGCCGAGCGTTTCGCGCGAAACGCCGCCAGAACCGGTTGCGAGCCAGAGTGGAAGGCAGCCGAGAACAAACGCGAACGAAGTCATCAAAATTGGACGGATCCGGATGCGCGCGCCGGTCAGTGCGGCTTCGGTAATCGACTTGCCCTTTTCATATTCTATTTTGGCGAAAGAAATAATGAGGATGGCGTTTTTTGCGGCGAGGCCGATCAGCATGATCAAACCGATTTGCACATAGACGTTGTTTTGAAATCCGCGCAACGTCAACGCGAGGAAGGCACCAAGAATGGCCGTTGGCGTGCCAAGAAGAACGCTCATTGGCAGTGACCAGCTTTCAAACTGCGCGGCGAGAATCAGAAAAACGCACAAAACTGAAAGACTGAAAATAAGCGCGGGCGAAACGCCTGCCGCCGCCTGTTGTTCTTGAAACGACATGCCAAAATAATCGTGACCTATTCCCGGGGGCATTGTTTGCGCAAAAACCTTTTCGAGTGCCTTCGTCGCCTGGCCGTCGCTATAGCCGGGGGCCGCCGAGCCGTT
>JBEKZT010000155.1:0-5400 GCA_049509595.1 Verrucomicrobiota bacterium | reverse complement strand
CTTCTTTGGTGGCGGAACTCCGTCGCTTCTAAATATACGCCAATGGGAAACCATCCTCCGCGCAATGGAAAAACTAAATATGCTCGGTGCGGACGAATTCACCGTCGAATGTAATCCCGCCACAGTTTCTTCGGACAAGGCGAAATTGTTGCGTGACTTTGGCATCAATCGCATTTCTATGGGTGTACAATCGCTCGATGAGAAATTGCTAGAGCGACTCGGACGAATTCATTCGCGTGAGATGGTTTTCAAATCATTCGATATTTTGCGTCGAGCCGGTTTTGAAAATGTCAATCTTGACCTGATGTTCGCCATCCCCACGCAGACGATGGAAATGTGGCGTGATACTTTGAACGGGGCGATGGCGATGCAAAGCGAGCATCTTTCCAGCTACGAAGTCATTTATGAAGATGACACGCCTCTTTACGAGCAGCTCAAGGCTGGCGAATTTTCTGCGGACGAAAACCTCGCGTGCGAAATGTATGAGGAATTGATTTCGTCCGCGACGCGCGGCGGATTTCGCCAATATGAAATCGCAAATTTCGCGCGCGGCGAATTGAGCCATGAAAAAATCCCGATGCACGCGTGCAAGCACAACGTCAACTACTGGCGCGGGGGTGCGTTTTACGGCCTTGGTCCCAGCGCGACCGGCTATGTTCGCGGTGTTCGGACAAGGAACTGGCCGAACACGCAGCTTTACTGCGAGCAGTTGGAAAAAGGAAAACGTGCGGTTGAATCCAGCGAAGAATTGCCGCCGTTGTGCCGCGCCGGTGAAACGGCCGCTTTTGGTTTGCGAATGAACGCGGGATGGCCGTTCGAGGAATTTCAACGTACGACCCATTTTGATCTGCGGAAAGAATGGTCGGCGGAAATGGAACAATTGACCGAATGCGGCTGGGCGGAGCGCGACACAAATCATTTTCAATTGACGCCGCAGGGATTGCGCTTCGCCGATTCGGCGGCAGAATTGTTTCTGCGCTAACCGCAACGCGATTATTTTTCCTTCAGTTCCACTTCACCGTTCCAATTTTCCGGAAGAGTTTGCTCCCGCAATTCGGCGATTTGTTTCAGGTAAAATTTTGACGGTCCGTCTTTCGGTTCAATTTCCAAAACTTTGCGGAACGCGGTTTCAGCGTCGGTAAATTTTCTTTGCTGAAATAGTTTCAACGCCACGGCAAACGCTTCGAGTAATGGACGAACCTCCTCCGCTTTTTCCGCCGCGCCCGCGAGTTCATAGACGCCGATGCTTTTCTCAAAACCTTTCAGCCGGAAGTTTCCCAAAAAACGTGTTGTGAACCTACCTTCGATGGTGGCGTGAGTTTCTTCCGTTAGCAGCACAATTGTGCCGAGATATTTGTTCAGCCCCTCCATGCGCGCGGCGAGGTTGATGTTTTCGCCCAACGCGGTGTAATCCACGCGTGCAGTGCTGCCGAAGTTACCGACGTTCGCCACGCCGGTGTGCAGGCCGATGCGCGTGATGAGCTGGTGGCCGTTCATGTATTGCGGCGGCAGGTTGCGAAATTGCAACGCGGCTTCGCAGGCGCGCAGCTGATGATCGTGTTGCAAATCGGGTGCGTTCCAAAAGGAGAAAATGGCGTCGCCGATGTATTTCACAATCGTGCCGTCGGTGTGGTGAATGCACTGCGCGACGGCGGTTTCGAAATAAAGATTCATGTGATGCGCTAGATCGTCCGAATCCATTCCCTCGGAAATCGAAGTGAAACTGGCGATGTCGGTGAACAAAATCGTAAGCGTTTCCTTTTTTGCGCCGGGCTTGAGTAGTTCGCGGTTGTTCGAGAATTTTTTCACCAGCTTGGGCGAAAGATAAAGCGCCAGCGACGCCTCGTAGAGTTTGTTCTGGACGTAAAGTCGAATGGAGTTGTAGACGACCGACCACGCCAGCGCGATGAAGATTTGCAATATCAGTAATAACCATGGAAACCAGATTCCCAAGTGAGCGAAAGACAGATATGCAGAAACGCTGATGAGCACCGTGAACAAAATGGCAATGCCCGTCGCGGCAAATGGGCGAAAGCGGGGAAGGCTAAATCCAAAACACACACCGGAGATTAAAAGAATGGCAAGTTCGGCATTCGCGGACAACCGATTCAACCAATCGCCACGTAATAAATTGAGAAAGGCCGTTGCGTGAATTTCAGTTCCAGGTGTGAACGGATATTCTTTGGCCCAGCGCGAATACGGCGTCGGATATTCATCTTTGCGTTCGCCGGAAAATTTTGTGAGCAAATGTGTCCCGACGAATACAACTTTATTGCTAAAAAACCCCGCTGGCACTAAATCTGAGTTTGTCGAGACGGCTTGGTAAAAGCTGACGTTTGGAATGGTTGTAGCTGGCCCGTAATAATTCAACCAACGCGAAACGTATTGATTGTTTTCATTCGTGGTGATTTCCGCTCCCGCAATTGTTGCCGCCGCCCAGCTCATGCTGGGAATCTGATCATCGCGTGAAATCCGCTCATGTTTTCGCGGAACTTGGTCGTCGTCCGTATTTATTCCGGCTTGGCCGATGGCCGCCGCTGTATCCATAAATGGATCATAAGGCGGCACGATTTGATATCCAACGACCCCGTCCCGGCCATAAGCAGTTGGAACCGAATCAGCCGCGAGCACCACTTTGCCATTGGCGCGAATTGCCTTCGCAAGTTCTTCATCCGCCTGCGGATTTGGCCCGGCGTCGCTGAAAACAATGTCGAACACAACGGCCTTTGCGCCTTCAGCCGTCAGACGATTGAGTAAGCGCGCGTGAAGCGAACGATCCCACGGCGCGTTGTAAGGTTGATTCAAATTCTGATGAGAATCATCATCGAGATAAACGATTACAACTTCTTGAGGTTGGATGGCTGGACGAATTGCGTAAGGCAAATCATAGCTAAGATGAATGAGCCCGAGGCCAAATTTCAGATACAAAAGAAGAACGCCGATGGCAGTAGTGAGCAGCGCGCCGATGATTCCGCCGCCTGAAGAATCCCACGCTTTGCGCGCCAGATTATTGCCTGGACGAGTCTTCGATTTTTCTTTCGGCATTGTTTTATTTTTCCGCCGTCGCTTCAGCCGGTTGAATCCTGCAAAGGAATTGACGGGCAAATCCGGCGGTCAAAATCGCGATGCCGCCACAAATCAAATAGGGCAGGGCAGGGGTTACGAACAAAAGGCTGCTCGCAAATGGCGGCCCGAGAATCCGCGCGAGACTGCCGAAACTTTGGGCGACGCCAAGATTCGCACCTTGTTCGTGCGGCGATGAACTGAGCGAAATCAATCCAAAGACTGGCGGACGATTCAATCCCGAACCGATGGCCAGCAAAGCCAGCGCAATCAAAATCCCCAACAGGTGTGTTTGAAAAGGCAAAATACCCAAGCCCACGGCGAAAATAATCAGGCTGCTAAAGATCAATTTTTGTTCGCCGAATTTTTTCACAAGTCTGCCGATGACACCCTGGACGAGCGCAGCGATGACTCCGGCGTAAGTGAACAAATAACCAACGTGGTGGCTGGAGATTTTGGAATTGAAATTGTGTCGCAAGAGCAGGGGAAATGTGGATTCAAAACAAGTGAAACAAAATGTGGCCAGAAAAAAAACACCGATAAGCAAACCGAGTTTCGGTTGGCTCAACGTGTGCGACCACTGGGCAAGTTTTGGACGCATGGGGGCGTGTTCGGAGCTTCGTTTTTTGCTTTCGCCGAGAATGAACCAACCCAAAATAAAATTAGCCGCACAAAACGAAGCCGCAACCCAGCCCGGTCCGGTTTTCCCAAAAAGATCCACGCTGAACGCACCGATAGACGGGCCGAAAATAAATCCGAGGCCGAAGGCCATTCCAATCAAACCCATGCCCGCCGACCGTTTTTCCGGCGGCGAAATATCCGCGATGTAGGCGGATGCGACGGACAGGTTTGCCCCGCAAATGCCGGCGAAAATTCGCGAAGCGAGGATAACCCACAAGCCTGTTGCGCCGTGCAAACCGGATGCAACGGCAAAAAGCGCATACGAACCGGATGCGCCGAGATTGCTGATGAGCATGACGGGGCGGCGGCCAATGCGGTCGGACAGTTTTCCCCATGCGGGTGCGAAAAGAAATTGCATCGCAGAAAACGAGGCGAAGATCGCACCAATTTCAAAGCCGTTCGCGCCGAAATCCTCCGCATAGCCGGGCAGCAGCGGCAACACGATGCCAAAACCGATGAGGTCAATGAAGACGGAAAGAAAAATGACGAGGAGCGACGGTTTGCGATTCATTGCAACAAGCGCGAAGTCTAGTCGCGTTTCAGGATGAGTCAATCACGTTGGCCACCGGGCGCATTCAAATCTTAAGCCGCTTTCGAAAAGGCGTATTTACCTTTTCAAAAACAGGTCGGGAGTTACGGAAGGTAAACCGGAATGTATGTACTCAACCCGGATATCCACCAGCGATGTATTGTTCCATCTGGTCAATCGCCGCGTTTTGGGAGGAGATAATCCAGTTTACGAGGTCACCGATAGAAATGATGCCGAGGACATTTTCGTTTTCCACGACGGGCAGATGCCGCACGCGATGTTCGGTCATGAGCTTCATGCAATCTTCAACAGAATCATCCGGTGCGACAGTGATGACGGCGCTGGAAAAAATTTCCCGCACTTTTGTTTCCTTGGATGTTTTTCCCATGAGCGCGATTTTACGGGTGTAATCACGTTCAGTGAAGATGCCCACCAACAGGCCGCCCGACATTACGAGGAGCGCGCCGACGTTTTTGGTCGCCATGAGTTTGATGGCCTCGAAGACAGTCGTCTCCGGTGCAACCGACCACACCGTCGGATTTTTGTCGCGGATTAACGCGCTGATTGGAACGCTAATTTTCATAATCTTCTTATCCACCTCTTTTATGAATAATGCAAATAAATTGTTTGAGCCGGAATAACAAAATGCCGACCGCAATCGCCACACACGACCAACCAAACCAATCGCCGTGCCGATTGTAAAAGGTCGGCTCGAGTTTTTCAGAGGGCAGGGGAACCTGCACCGTCATGGTGCCGATACCGTAAACACTTTCGTTTTTGTCCGTAAAAATTTGCTGCACTCGTCCGTTTGAACCTATCCAGCACGTCACGCCATTGTTAGCGCAACGCAACAGTGGAACGCCGTTTTCCACCGCGCGGAAAACCGCGTTGGCCATGTGCTGCCATTGCTCGGCACTTTGGCCAAACCAGCCGTCGTTGGTCAAATTCACCAGGAAATCCAGGTCATCTGTGGCATTTTCCCGCGCGAGTTGCGGAAACGTGTCTTCAAAACAAATGATGGTGGAAGTTTTTGCATTGAGATTGTCCAATGCAAACGTAACTGATTTATCGCCGGGTGCGTAACCGTCGGTAATCGGCGTGAACCATTTTAAAAACGGCAGCCAGCG
>JBEKZT010000154.1:0-5446 GCA_049509595.1 Verrucomicrobiota bacterium | reverse complement strand
AGGAACAATATGGTTATGCGTATGATATGGCGGACAATTTGAACAATCGCACCAACAATGCACTTGTCCAGACGTTCAGCGTGAACAATCTGAATGAACTTACCAATGCGACGTACAGCGGTACGTTGACGGTGGCCGGCACGACGACCAGCCCGGCAACAAATGTGACGGTAAACAGTTCAACTGCCAATCTGTATGCCGATGCTACGTTTGCGGCGACCAATTTCACGCCGGTCAATGGCAACAACACCTACACGGCTATTGCCCACGACCAATACGGGCGGGTGAGTACCAATAGCATCACGGTGAATCTGCCAACAAACGTCGGCTACAGTAATGACGTGAACGGCAATGTTTTGAGCGATGGCACACGAAATTTCGCTTACGATGATGAAAATGAACTGGCCAGTGTCTGGGTGACGAACGTGTGGCGCAGCGATTTTGTGTACGACGGCAAATTGCGTCGTCGGATTGAGCGGGATTACAATTGGAGCGGTAGCTCCTGGGTAGAAACGAACGAGGTGCATTTCATTTACGACGGCAATGTGGTGATTCAGGAGCGGGACATTAACAATCTGCCCAAAGTCACTTATACACGGGGCAACGACTTGAGCGGGACGTTGCAAGGTGCGGGTGGTATTGGCGGGCTACTGGCGCGCTCGGACAACAGTCAGATGCTCATCGGCAGCGCCTCGGCTCATGCGTATTATCATGCGGACGGCAATGGGAACGTCACGATGCTCATCAACAATCTCCAGTTGATTGTGGCGAAATATCTTTACGATCCGTTTGGGAACACACTGTCTTTGAGCGGGCCGCTGGCCGTTGCCAACACCTACCGCTTTTCAAGCAAGGAATGGAATGATAACGCGGGAATCTATTTTTATGGCCGGCGTTACTATGATCCGATATTGCAACGTTTCATTAATCGTGATCCACTGGCCGAGCGAGGCGGAATCAATCTGTATGGTTATTGCGGCAATAATCCAATTAATCTTTATGATCCGCTGGGATTGTGTTGGGGGGAAGATACGCTAAATGAGATTACAGACTTTTTAACTGATTTAGGAATTTTTTACGAAGATTATAGTACTGGTTATTCTCCTGATGCTCAAAATTACTGGCAGGAGTATGAGAATCAGCAAGCACAGCAGTTGAATCTTCCGTATGTGTTTAATTTGAATGTTTCGACTCCATCTGATTCCTTTCCTGATGCCGGTGGAATAACAGATTTAAGCGCGGATTATTTCAATACCGCCATGACAGCTTATGGCGTTGGAGCCGGGGTTAATGCTTTGGCTGATTCAGTGTCAGGATTGTTTGCCGCAGATATCCGACATAGTGGTGGTGGAGATCGTTGGAACACGAATATGCCGAACTTAATTGAAGAACTCGGCACGAGTCTGAAACGCGAGGCATTATCGTTTTTATATCCCATTGAATCGCTCAAATCTTTTGCAGAGGCAGCCAAGTCCTTTTCTTTCAAAAACCCACACACACCACAGGCGGTTGCTTACGCCTTGATCCGCGTTGGTGATTTTCAAAATGCTCGATCTGCTCTTGCTCAACTTCTGCAACAACTTGATTTGAAAGTTGAATGGCAACGTGAGATGCCCGCCCAGACCTTCAGCAAGCTGGTATGGTGCAGTTGCGGCTGCAAGATGTATGCCCGGACGGATTCGCCGAAATATCTGTGCCGGAAATGTAACAACAAAATACCGATTGCCGACCTTGACGCGATTTTTCACGAGGAAATGAAGGCGTTCTTTGCTGACTCCAAAAAGCTGTCGATGAATCTGCGTCAAGCCGACCAGACGTTGAAAGACCGGCAGACTTTGATTGCGAGCCATCAGCAAAGCATCCAGAAGGTCCGGGATGAAATGCAGCAGACGCACCGGCTGTATGTGGAGGGACACATCACGCCACAGGGTTTTGGAGATTTCTACAAACCCGCCGAGCAAAGGTTGAATCAATTGCTCACGGAACTGCCCAAGTTGCAGGCTGACGTTGACTTCCTGAAAGTGAACCAGATTTCAACGGAGGACGTCATGGTCGAAGCCAACGCATTGTATGCCAAATGGCCGTCGTTGCCGCTCGACGACCGCCGGAAAATCGCCGAAGCAGTGTGCGAAAAGATCGTCATAGGACATGGTGAAATCGACATAACCTACTCGCATCTACCATCTTCTGAGGAACTGTGTAAAAATCAAACGCGCCTTTAGGCATCGTTTGTGTGTCAACTGAAATAACGAAATAGCGAAGCGAACGAGCCGCGTCTCGCCACTGAACGTGATAATGTCCGCGCATGGTAATCTCTCGTGTCGTGTCGCCGGTAGGACCAAAAATCTGGCCAGAAATCGGTGTCTCACCGCGAAAAAATCTGTAAATGCCATCCAACCGGCTGCCACGGTGGAATAAATGGTCATCCGCTGCCATGATGAAATAACCGCGCTCAAAACCTGCCAGAACCAACTGCTCAAGGAATACGATGTCCTGACACGCCTTGAACATCTGCTCAGGAAACTGACCAGCTCTGGGAAACTTAAGCTCGATGGCTGCCCGTGGTCGCCCGGCGGAACTGATGACACTAATGTCTATCTCGGCCTTGACGAACTGGGAACGCACAAACGAAAATGATGTAACATGACGCTCAAACCGTATCTTGGCGTCGGCTATTCGGCTGCGAAGAAAAATGCCTAACTCGTGCTGCAAACTAAACTCATTGTAGATTTCGATTTCGCCGGTGCCGACTCTCTCGAAAAACTGTTGGATGTAGTCTGTCATAACGTGAGAGGCACGATGCCTAACAGATTATTAGACCGCACTTGTGCGGTGCTATTTTTCTCATGATTTTGACACTATTTGAGTCTTTCCATTTTGTCCATAACATTTTATGACTCGCGAAGGCAAAAATACGGAATCGGGAAAAACTGCACTTGGAGACAATTTGATGCTGATGGAATTGCCCTTTTCCGTTTGAGCTTTTGCGCTTAACATTTACGCATGGAGCAAGCGTTGGCGGCGATTTTGCTTTTCGCGGGCGCGAGTTTCTTTTTCGCGCTGGCGGAAACCGCGCTTTTTTCCCTCAACAAATGGCAGACGCGGCAACTGGCCGAGCAACATCCGCATCGCGGCAAAATCGTTTCGCGGCTGCTTGAACATCCACAGGATTTGCTGGCCACGATGGTGCTCGGCAACACGTTCGCCAACGCCGCGCTGCTCGCGGTCACCTTGCGAATGGTTTTCACCGGCGAATGGCCGCTGCTGCTGACCGTCGTCTTGCTGCTGCTGTTGTCGCTGGTGGGTTGCGAAGTTTTCCCCAAAACGCTCGCCGTGCGTCAGCCGGAACGCTGGGCGTTGCGCGCGGCGTGGCCGTTGCTGTTTTTTCAGAAAATTTCGCTGCCGTTGCGCCGCGTGGCGCAAAAATTAAATGAAGGCATTCTCAAAATTTTCGCGCCGAAATCTGCCAGAGTTTCGCACGCGCTTGCCGACGCGGACTATCACGAACTGCTCGAAATGGCTTACCAGCAAGGCACGCTCGCCGAATCCGAAAAGGAAATCATCCTGCAAATCATCAGTCTCGACCAGCGCGCCGCACGCGACGTGATGCGCCCGCGCGCGAACATGGTCTGTGTTTCCGATGACGCGACACTGGATGAAATGCTCGCCACCGCGCGAAAGTTCAAACATCGCCGCCTGCCGATTTACGATGAAACGCCGGACACCATCGTCGGCATTTTAAACGCACGCGCCTTGCTGCTCGATCCGAAAACCGACCTTGCCGACGTGATTGAGTTTCCATCGTTCGTGCCGGAGACCATGAATTTGCTGCAACTTTTTAAAAGCCTGCAAAAGCAGCAGCGCGGCATGGCCATTGTGCTGGATGAATTCGGAGGAACGGCTGGTTTGGTGACCATGGAAAATATTCTCGGCCAGCTCGTCGGAAAAATCAGCGCTGAAAACGAGCCGGACGGTTTTGTGATGGAAAAGCTTGCGCCGGGTCGCTGGCGCGTCAACGGGACGATGCGGTTGGATGATTTCCGCCGCGAATTTCCCGCGCTCGGCGAAATTTCCGAAGTCGAAACGATGGGCGGTCTGCTCGTCCATTTGCTCGGCGTCGTGCCCAACGCAGGCGAATCCGCGACCTTTCGCAATTTGAAACTGACCGCGCAAGCAGTGGACGACCGCCGCGTGCGCGAATTAATTGTTCAAAGAACAAAATGAATTGGGACGTTCTCAACTGGCTGGTGTTTGCCGTTTGTCTGGCCTCGGCGTTTTTGCTGTCGGGCATGGAAGCGGGCGTTTTTGCCTTGAGCCGGCTGCGCGTGCGGCGGCTGGCGCGCGCAGGCCGTCCTTCGGCAAAACGGCTCAACCGGTTTCTCGAAAATCCGGAAAATTTTTTGTGGACAATCCTCGTCGGCAACACGCTCGCGAATTTTCTCGCCTTCGGTTTGCTCATCGCAAAATTACACCTGTGGTTTCCGGGCCGGCATGTCTTGATCGCGCTCATTTTCGCCGCGATGGTTTTTTTGTTTTACGCGCTTTTTGATCTGCTGCCGAAAATGCTGTTTCGCGCGTATCCAAACCAATTGTGCCTCAGTGCGGCCAACATTTTCCGGCTCGTTCATTTTATTTTGCGACCGGTGGTATTGCTGGTTCAGGATGCTTCCACAACTTTGCTGCGCTGGACCGGCGGGCGTGCATTCACCGGACGGCTCTTTGGCAGCCGCGAGGAAATGCGCGCGGTCATGCAGGAATCGGCGCAGGTCTTCACGACGGACGAGCGCGCCATGATTAATCGCGTGCTCGACCTGCAAAATTTTACCGTGCGCCAGATCACCACGCCCATGGCGCAGACAGTGGTAGTCGAAACCCAGACGCCATTGCGTGCCGCGCTGGCACTGGCGCGCGAGCGCAATTTTTTCCGCCTGCCGGTCTTGGAAACGCGCGATGGCCGCCGTCGTGTTGCCGGATTGCTCGCGCCCGGCTCGCTGCTGTTTCGTGAAAACCTCGATTTGGAAAAGCCGGCATCCGCCTACATGACGCCTGCACTGTTTGTGGATGAAAACACGCGGCTGGAAATCGCGTTGCGCCGGATGCAGCGCGCCGGGCAGCGTCTGGCCATCGTGCTTTCCAGCGACCGCCACGAAATCGGCGTCGTGAGTTTGGAGGACATTCTGAAAGTGATGTTTGGCGAGGTGAAATTGTGATGAAACCTGTTGCCGCAAAAGAAAGCAGAGGACACAAAGAAGGGAAAATTTCTTTTGCGCACTTTGTGTTCTCTTGTGGCTAAACTATGAATTGGAACGTTGCCATTTTAATCGTGCTGAAAATCCTCGCGGTGCTCGCGCTGGTTTTGCTGAACGGATTTTTTGTCGCTACTGAATTTGCCCTTGTTCGCATCCGTGAAACACAATTGGATGCGCTGGTCGCCAAAAACTCGCGT
>JBEKZT010000153.1:0-5526 GCA_049509595.1 Verrucomicrobiota bacterium | reverse complement strand
AGTCAATTGGCATTCTTGCTGACCAATCATCCGCAACTTGATGAAAATTCCGCCGCTGCAAAGTGGCTCAAACGTATCAGGCCGATGCTTGGCAACACAGTCACCGAAATCACGCAAACCGCGCCGAATGAATTGACACTCACGCGCAAAGCTCCCGGCGGCTTGACGGCAATTGAATTTGTCGCGCTGGCTCACTGGCTTGAAGCGACGAATTTTCCCTTTGATTTGCATTTGCCGCCGCTTCCCAAAAAACTGACGACGCCATAAATTTTTATGCTCAAACTAGGTGTCAACATTGACCACGTCGCCACGCTCCGCGAGGCGCGTTATCGCGGACGCGGGTTTGGTGAGCCGAATCCCGTCGAGACCGCGCGAATTTGTGAAGCGGCGGGCGCACACGGCATCACCGCGCATCTGCGCGAAGACCGGCGGCACATTCAGGATCGTGACATTTGGGAGTTGCGCGAGAAAATTGAAACGCGGCTGAATCTGGAAATGGCCAACGCGCCGGAAATTATCGGCATTGCGCTGAAATTAAGACCGGAAATCGTCTGCATCGTGCCCGAACGGCGATTGGAAGTGACGACTGAAGGCGGACTTGATGTTGTCGCCGCAGAAAAATCTTTGGCCGAGACACGCGTGAAAATGAACGACGCGAACATCGAAGTCAGTTTATTCATCGCGCCGGATGAAAAGCAGATTGAAGCCAGCGCGCGAGTCGGAAGTCAGTTTATCGAGTTGCACGCGGGCCAGTTTGCGGAAAGTTTTCACAACGAGCAAAAATGCGAAGCGGAATTGCAACGTTTGATTTCCGCCGCGCAGCAGGCGCACGCACTCGGCTTGAAAGTCAATGCCGGACACGGATTGAATTACGAAAATCTGCCACTTCTGTATTGCGTGCCGCACTTGGTGGAATTGAACATCGGCCACAGCATCGTAAGCCGTGCGGTGATGGTCGGACTCGAAACCGCCGTCAAGGAAATGCTGGCGTTGATGAAAAATTATCGCGGGTAAAACTGAACCATGATTCTTGGCACTGGCATCGACATCATCGAAGTGGCGCGCATCGCGTCGTCCTACGAAAAATTCGGCGCGCGCTTCGTGAACCGGATTTTGCTGCCGGAAGAAATCAAATATTGCCTCTCGCACAAAAATCCCGCGCCATTTCTTGCGGCGCGGTTCGCGGCCAAGGAAGCCATTTCAAAAGCATTTGGCACCGGCATCGGCTCGCAACTGGGCTGGCAGGACATCGAGATTTGCAAAAAGGAATCCGGCGAGCCGTTTGTGATTTTGCATGGCAATGGGAAAAAATTATTTGAAACGCGCAAAGCGAAGCAATTGCTTGTCAGCTTGAGTCACACGGAAAATTACGCGGCGGCCACGGCGATTTTGGAAGGGTAAATGTCGCGCGAAGGAGGCGAAAGTGACTAAGAGGTTTTTCAGTTTAACGATCCAAAGCTGAGCCACGCCGACGGGCGAGCGGCTCCGCAATCTCGATAACCGTTGTATAACTCAAACCGTTCATAAACTCAAGGGGCAGTCGGCGTTGGCTCCAGCGCGGTGTTTGGCTCATTGGACTTTTACACAACGCACCATTCACGTGGTTTTGCCCATAAAACCATCAATCTTAAGGCATGAAAAGCCTTTTTCGACCGGAACCGCAGGTGATCTAATCCGGGCACGGAGAATGGCGGCTAGTTTGACACGGGAACAACTTTCAAAGGCAACGGGCATTCCTTTGCATTGGCTTGGCCGTTGGGAACGGGATCGCGCTCTTCCATCCGAAACTGAATGGCAAATCTTATCGAGTGTGCTGCCATTGGGCTTGGAATTGGGATGAATGCTCCGTTAAATGGCGTAATCTGCGGCAATCGTGTCGTAGGATATATCCATGGAATCAGAAAGGTTAGTAACGTGAAACTTGTCTACAATTGAGTTTCTGCATTGCGGATTATTGTTGGTTCAATTGACTCAATCCCGTGATCCAATCCCCGCCGTATTCCTTATAGGTAGAGAGGACATTCGCTCCTAGTATTTGGCCCATGGTTTGTTCGGTTTCGTGCTGGATGGCGTTCAGAGCAGACTGTTGGTCTTCAGGCGACAGGTTTGAGTTGGCCCGCACCTGGTCGGCCTGGGCCTGCGCGGTTTGTTGCACGTTGAGGCCTTGGGCAGCCACACTGTCAGGCAGACCGTAGCGTTGGGTCACGTTATGCAACGCCTGATATTGGTCGTTGTTCGCCAGTTGATATTGCACGAAACGATCCGGATCCAAAGCCCCCTGTATGGAATTATCAAAATTCGACTGCAACTCGTTTTGTTGCACCGCTCGTTGTTCATCGGAAAGATCAGAATCAGCGAGCGCGTTTTGGGATTCTTCAAATTGGGACCGCAATTCGGTCAAGGATCGCCATTCATCTTCCGACGGGTTGAAACCCGGTAGGTTGGCGGCCCAGTCCGCCACATCGGACTCACGGAGGTGCAATTCGCCCAGTTCCTCCGGCGTCAGCAGTTGCTTCTCCGATTTTTCAAACTCCTGTTTTAATTTTTGAAGGTTGTCTTCGTCTTCCGACGTAGGTGTCCCGTCTGCCCGCGAAGCAAGGGTTGCAGTCCATTCGTCCAGATGCTGTCGGTATTTTTCTTCAAGCTCAATCATCTGGGCGCGCTTCTCTGGTGACAACCAGGAGTATTTTTGCTCCCAATCCGCCTGTTGCGCTTGCCGCTCCGCTTCGGTGGTCAGGGCATCCCGGCCCAGAACGTCGGAGATCAGTTGTTGCCGTTCTGCGGCCAGCGATGTCAACGCCAGACCCCATTCGGTCTGCGGCAGTAATTGACGCTTGCCCAGTTCCCGGTTCAAAACCATATCCCAATAGTGGTCTTGAAACGAGGTCAGGATGTCCCGGCGACGCGCGCTGGAATCTTCATTGATTACTGCCCGGATGATCTCGCGCACCGTCAGTTCCGGGCAGCCGATGGCGCGGAGATTATCGCGATAGATTTTCAAATCTTCGGAAGCAATCTGGCTCCATTGAAAAGGGAGGCCTGGCGTCGTAGCATCTTCCACTGGCGGCGGAGATTGAGCAATCATGGCGGGAACGGGCGTTGCGGCAACCGGGGTCGGGGCTGGCAACGGGGATTTTTTTACGGATAATAAAATGGCGGCGGCGAATGTCGCATTCAGCATGAGAGAAAACCCGATGACCGGCCACGTTTTCATTGCGTTTGGTTTTCAGTTTGTGTTTCCGGCACCTGGGTTGGAGCCTCGAGCCACTGCCCCGGTCCTTGCAGATAATCCTGATAACTACCGCCCAGCGCGGTTGAGACCTCGTTCAGAGTGGCGGCTTTCAGGACGACCAGGGCGGCGGCGCGTTCCTCGGCAGAAAGGCTTCCGTCTTTCTGGATTTCCTC
Source organism: Verrucomicrobiota bacterium (assembly GCA_049509595.1). Taxonomy (GTDB): domain Bacteria; phylum Verrucomicrobiota; class Verrucomicrobiia; order Limisphaerales; family UBA11358; genus UBA11358. The sequence continues at coordinate 2,121 of JBEKZT010000153.1, read as the reverse complement.
CGCCTGCTCACTGGCGTTTTGGCGGGACTGATAAACCGTGACGGCAGCGGTTTTGGGCAGGTTATTTTGCTGGCTGAAGGTTAAGATTTCACGGAAGGTAAAATCCTGCGCGCGCTGGTAATCCACGAATCGCTGTGGACCAAGGAGGTTTTTGACCTGTGTCTCAAAAGCCGCCTGATTGTTGGCCTGTTCCGTTTCGGACAAAGGACGGTCGGGAACAAACTCGTTCCGGGCAATGTCTTTGAACGCCTTCGACATTCGAACCAATTCCCGCAGTTCCTCGTGACTGATCGTGACGCCGTCAAAATGAATGTCATTGGCCGTCAGAAAGCTCTGTTGCGCGCGTAACTGCAGTTCATCAAGCTCCGATGTGTCGAGCAGTTGAGATAGGTCAGCTTCAAGTCCTTCGTAAAGGGACTGCAAACGCGTGCGGTCATCGTCAATCAGAATAAAATTCGCGTCTTCCCGGACGTTTTGTGCAGCTTCGGTGTATTTGTCCTTGAGAGTCAATACTTGGCAAGCTTTGTCATCCGGCAGGAAGCCCAACGTCAGGCTCGTGAGCAAATCCTGATTCCAGACTTCTTCGGCATAGTTCTCCCACTCGTATCCGAGCAATGATTTGACCAACGCCCGTTTTTCCTGTCGCAACACATACAGTTTTGCCGACCGGCTGCGAGCCGTCTTGCGGCGCTGGTCCGCACTCTGCCAGGGCGCAAAATAAACCTGGTCAGTTCTGGATTTTTGCTCATAAAGATCATCAATGTCGGCAACAATGATGTCGCGAACCAACCATTCCGGGCAGCCCACGGCGCGAAGGTTGGCGATATATTGGCGGTAGTCTGCGGATGCAATCAAACGCCAGGGAACGACCGTTGCCGGAGTTTGGGTTGCAGCTTGAAACGGTTCCACAGCCTGAAAACTTGGTGGTGGTGATGCCGCTGGCGACGGTGCATTCAACTTGGCTGGCAAAGCCTGTCGTATGACAACAAAAACAACCGCCAAAACCAGATTGCCCATCAGGGAAATGGCAAGAAAACTTGGCCGCTTCATGTCGCTTCAAAGGTTATGCTGATCAAATAATTATTGCGGCACCCTCCGGAATCAATTTGACTGCGTTGCGTTTTCTTTGCGCAAGGAATCAGCCCAGTCAAGCATGGCTTTTGCGTCTTCCGGTTTTTTCATGTCCGCGAGCAACGCGGCGTACTGGTCAAGGACGTCGGCCACTTGCGGTGCGTCCGGCCCGATGCCTTTTTCCGTGATCGTCAGGTCCCGTTTGTAGAGGCCTTCAGCCTCCGCGTATTTTTTCTGGGAGCGCAAGGCCGTGGCCAATCCCATTAACCGGGAAGACAGATCCGGGCTGTCCTCCCCCATAATCTTTTCGAGTATCGCCAAGGAACGGCGGTAAAACAATTCGGCCTGGTCGGGTTTGTTCCAGGCAAGATAGTTTTGCCCCAGATAATCACAACAAACCGCCACGTCCAGTTCTGCATCCGGCTCTGAATCGGCTCCAACGACCTGCTCTCGGATGGCCAGCGCGCGCTTCAGGACGAGTTCGGCCTGGTCACATCGGCCTTCGATCCGGTAAATGTCACCCAGTGCTTGAAGATATTGAACCGTTTCTCCCGCCGGGGCATTGGTGGCCGATTCGGCTGATGCCAGTGCTTGTTGATAGAGGTCTTGCGCCCTGGCATTTTGGTTTTGCAGATGATAAACGTCGGCAAGGTTGCGTTTCCAACGGGCCACTTCAAGCGGATCCGGTACCGGAGCGGCCCGGACAATGTCCAGTATCCGCTGATAGAGGGCTGCCACCTGATCATACTGGACTTTGGTATAATAATAGTAGTTCGCCAGGCTTTGCAGCGGCAAGATTAGGTCCGAATTTTTTGGACCGGCGGCTTTTTCGCAACTGGCAATGGCTTCCTTGTAAGTCTGTTCGGCCAGGTCGCCCTTTGCCTGCTGACGATAGACCTCGGCCATTTGCACCTGGCTTTTGGACAAGCGGTTTTCGGTGGGGCCTTAGGTGCCTGCCTAATTCTATGCTTCTTCGGTGAGCCGTTCGTCTTCTGGTTAATTGTTTATTCTGAATGCGCGTGATGATCCATACATCAGCACCCGCCATTG
>JBEKZT010000152.1:0-5535 GCA_049509595.1 Verrucomicrobiota bacterium | reverse complement strand
TGAAAGTGTTTTGGCAATGGTGTATGCACGGTCTTTGTCCACACCACGGAACTCTTTTTGCACGCGCTTGGTCAACTCGCGCATTGTCTCACCTTTCTGTATTCCTTCCAAAAGGCTGTCTTGAATCCGGTCGAGAATGTTTTGCGGGCAACCGGCAATCTTGCAATCGCGGTTCATCACGAACTTGCGAGTGATGCCCTGTGGCGTTATCGTCTCGTCTTCACGCAATGCGTCTGGCAGCAAACCTCTGGCGCAGAACAAATCAATTTTGGGCACGATTAGGCTCGCGCCGCAATTCGGACACTGCACGGACATTCCCGCACCAGCCTCGTCAATGACGATATGCGTGTCACAACTGGTGCAATTGAATGTAATATCCATACACGATGTCTATGTTGTCGTGAAGAAATTCAAATGCCAATTGCTCCAATCGTCCATCTCAAAATGATTTCAAAAATCCGTGTTCAATCCGTGTTTCATCTGTGGCTAAAAAGAATTTAACGCCCGCTCAATCCGCGCCAGCGATTTTTCTTTGCCCAAAACTTCGAGCAGATGATACAGGCTCGGGCCGTGGGGATTGCCGGTGGCGGCGAGGCGCGTCGGGTGGATGAGCACGCCGGCTTTCACGCTTTTTTACGCAGCTACTTTTGCCCGGCGCAATCCGGGCGCTTCGGGAAGTCCCTGACTCAATCCTTCAACGCTCAAGTGGTAGTCCAGCGCCGGCCATTCGATGCCGTAGCCCGCACCGATGGGCCGGCAGTTGTTCCGCTCGGCCTCGGTCGCGTGCAGCAGCGTGGGATAATAAGCCAGCGGCACGGACAATACGCGGCCATCCATCAATTCGACGGTCAAAGTGTCGGCGGATGTCTCGATGCGTTTGACTTTAAGGTCTGAAAAACTCATTCCATTTCTCCAGTATCAGCGTTTCATTTTCTTCAATGATCCCGGCGATCTCCCGCAAATCGTGCGGCCTGAATCCATGATTGACCGCGAGCCGCGCGGGCGACAGCCAGAATTTCGCATCTTCACCGGCTTTTGCAACGTGAATGTGCGGCGGCTCGCTGCCTTCTTCGGCGTAGAAATAAAACTGGTAGCCGTTGACTCTTAAAATCGTTGGCATGGCGGATTGTTGGCGAATTCAGCCGATGGCAGCAAGCGCCTTTTCAATTCTCGCCAGCGATTTTTCTTTGCCCAAGACTTCGAGCAGGTGATATAGGCTCGGGCCGTGGGGATTGCCGGTGACGGCGAGGCGCGTCGGGTGGATGAGCACGCCGGCTTTCACGCCGAGTTGTTTGGCGGTTTCTTTTAAGGCGGTTTCCAGCGTCGCGGCGTCAAAGGTGTTCAGCGCGTCGAAGGCGTCGCGGAGTTTTTCGAGGCGCGGTTTGTTTTCGGGGATGAAAACTTTTTTCGCGTCGTCGGCGTTGTAGATGATTTCGTCGCGAAAATAAAATCCGGCGTAGGCGGGCAGTTCGTTGAACAGTTTGAATTTGCCTTTGCAGGTGTCGAGCGCGGCTTTGACGTAGGCGAGCGGAAATTTATTGGTGTCCATCCCGGCTTTCGCAAAGGCGTGGACGGCGAGTTCGTAAAAGCGGTCGTCGGCCAGTTCGCGCGCGTATTCGCCTTGCAACCACAGGAGTTTTTCGTAGTCGAACCGCGCGTTGTGCCGGAGAATCTGCGGCAGGTCGAAGCGTTCGATGACTTCGGCGCGCGACAGTTTTTCGCGGTTGTCCTTGGGCGACCAGCCGAGGAGGCAGAGATAATTGATGACGGCTTCGGGCAGAAATCCTTCGTCCAGATAGCTGGTGAGCGAGGCGCCGGTGTCGCGCTTGCTCATCTTGGAGCCGTCGCCGTTCAGGATGAGCGGGATGTGCGCGTAGTGCGGCGGCTTGACGCCGAAGGCCTGGAAGAGCGCGATGTGCTTGGCGGTGTTGCTCAAATGATCTTCGCCGCGGATGACGTGCGTGATGTCCATCTCGAGATCGTCAATGACGTTGACAAGATGAAATACGGGCTGTCCGTCGGAACGCAGGATGACGAAGTCGGGATCAACTTCCTCGCGGTCGGTGAGTTTGCGGACGACATCACCGACGACGAGGTCGTGGATGGTGATCGGCTCGCGGGTCATGCGAAATTTCACCGCGCCTTCGTGTTCGTAGGCGAGGCCGCGCGACAAAAGCGCTTCGACGCGGGCGAGGTAGTTGGCTTTGCGTTGCGATTGGAAATACGGACCGAAGTTTCCTTTGCTCGCGCCGGTGGCATCGCCAGTGAGCGGGCCTTCGTCCCAATCGAGACCTAGCCAGCGTAGGCCGCTCAAGATGACTTCGACGGCTTCCTGTGAATTGCGCGCGGCGTCGGTGTCTTCGATGCGCAAAATAAAAGTGCCGCCGGTGTGACGGGCGTAAAGCCAGTTGAAGAGCGCGGTGCGCGCACCGCCGATATGCAGATATCCGGTCGGTGATGGAGCGAATCGAACACGCGGTTTCATTGGATCATTTTGATCAGAAACCGTTGTCGTGGCGAGTCCATTCGCCACGCTCCGTCATTATCGCCTTACTAAGTGGCTTCTTCGACAAGCCAATCGCCCAAATGTAAATACTCCTTGATTTTGCGGCGTTCGTAGCGATGTTTCAGCGCTTTCTTCGGCTGAAGCTCCGTTTTACGAAACGGATGTTTTGGATTGGTGATGACCTCTTTGATGGCATCGAATGATTTTCTCATAACACAATTTCCAGTGGAGTTGCGTTTTCCAAGTCTCCTTGTCTTGACTCAGAACCTTCACGCTCCGAGTGTAAGACCATTGTTGCCAAATGTCATTCAAAATTTTCAGAAATTTTTCAAATCCGTCACCGGAAGCAAAACGAACCCGAACGCCATTCTTTTACGATTCTGCAGGAAACTAATTCCAGCTCCAGATTTTCAAACGCCCGCTGCACCTCGGGAAATTCCGTCCTCAAGATTCCCGCCAAAACCAAAGTTCCGTTGCGCTTCAATTGAGCGACAATTTTCCCCCGTTCGGCGATCAACAAATTGGAAATCAAATTCGCGCAGACCAAATTAAATTGCGCCTTTGGTTTTGTTGACAGTTTTGTCACGTCGCCGCGAGTGATTTTTCTTTTTTTTAAAACGCCGTTCGCACGGGCGTTCGCGCGCGCCATGCGGACAGCCTCGGGATCAAAATCAAATGCGAGAACCGGCTTGTAGCCGAGCTTCGCCGCCGCAATCGCCAGAATTCCCGAACCGGTGCCGATGTCCAGAAATGATTGGTGCGTTTCAGCTTTGCGACAGCGCACAACTTCACACAGACAAAACATCGTCGTCGGATGCTGGCCGGTGCCAAAACTCAATCCGGGATCGAGCACGACGACAGACTGATTTTTGCGCGGCTGTCTTTTGCTCCAACTTGGCTTGACGAGCAACGCGCCGCCGATTTCGATGGGTTTGAAATGTCGTTTCCAGGATTCCGCCCAATCTTCGCGCCGGACTTTTGCGATGATGATTTTGCCGGAGCCGATTTTTAAGCCGCAGTTTTTGATTCGCTGCAGTCCAACGGAAATTTTTTTTAGGATTTTTTTAGGCGGTTTTTGTTCGCAAAAAACTGTGACGGCACTCACGCCGGTTTCTGAGTTAAAGTATGACGCAGCCAGACGGTTCAATGCCGTGCCAAGAAATTCCGCGACAGCCTCGTCGGCTTCGAGCGTCGTGGCGACGGAAATTCGCCAGAGCGGTTTGCGCTTCATGCAACCAAATCGCGCCAGGGTGTGAAGTTGAGCAACTCAACTTCGGCCATGTGCGGATGTAACGCGACTTGCGTGATGCTCGCATATTCAATTTCAAACAAGTTGGTTTTCGGCAACGGCAAGCCGAGCAAAATCGCGAGAATCATGCGGATGACGCCGCCGTGACAAAAGACGGCGATGTTTTGACCGGGATGCTGTCGAATGATTTCACGCAGGCATGGCTCGACGCGCGCGCGAAAATCCCTGCCGCTTTCGCCGTTTGGCGCGCCATGACGCTCGATCTGATCCAGCCACTCATGCGGGGCAAAACTAAATTTGTTTTTAACCGTCTCCCAACCAAGGCCGGTCCAGTCGCCAAAATCAATTTCGCGCAATTCCGGCAAAATTATTTGCGCGGGCGCGCTATTTTTGAGCGTGGGTGCGAGCGTTTGCTGAACACGCTTCATCGGGCTGGCATAAATCGCATCAAGTGTTTTGCTGTGGAGATACCCGGCAAGTTGTTTCGCCTGCCGTTTTCCGCGCAGCGAAAGGTTCATGTCAATCTGTCCACCGAAGGTTCGCTGGTGGGCGACTTCAACTTCCGCATGACGAATCAGCAACAGCCGTGTTGCCGGCGCGGGCGTTCGTTTCCGACGGAAATTTTTGGAGGGTGAAGCGCTCAAACGGAAAATCAGGATAAAGTTCTTTGCTGCGCCAGCAGCAATTCACGGATACCCGCCTTGCCGAGCGCGAGCAAATCGTGCAATTGTTTCTCGCTGAACGTGGCTTCTTCACCGCTGCCTTGAACTTCGATGAATTCGCCAGCGGAATTCATCACGAGATTCATGTCCACAGAGGCGGCCACGTCCTCGGTGTAACACAAATCCAATAACGGCTGGTCGTTGACAATGCCGACACTCACGGCGGCTACGGCATGAAGAAGGGGACTTTCCGCCAGTTTTTTTTCGGTCATTAGTTTTTTAACCGCAAGCGACAACGCGACAAACGTGCCTGTGACTGCGGCAGTTCGCGTTCCACCATCAGCCTGAAGAACGTCGCAGTCTACACAAATCGTTCGCGCGCCTACTTTTTCCAAATCAATTGCGGCGCGAATTGAGCGGCCAATTAGTCTTTGGATTTCGGATGAACGTCCGTCCAATTTTCCTTTCGAGATGTCGCGCGGTTTACGTTCCAAAGTGGAGTAGGGGAGCATTGAATATTCGGCAGTAAGCCAGCCGCCGGTGATTTTTTGCTCCTTCATCCAGCGCGGCACGGTTTCCTCGACGGTCACGCCGCAAATTACGCGTGTGTTACCCCATTCGATTAGCGTCGAGCCCGTCGCGTGCGGCGCGATGTGGTTATGAAAGCTCAGCGGGCGAAGTTGATTTGCGGAACGACCGTCGGGACGTGTGGAATCAGGCATAATTCGGCCGTGATGTTAGCGCGAAGCCGGCGGAATCGCAAATCGTGAATTTGGTAGATTGCAAATTTACTTGAACAAATGGTTGGATGGCGTATCTAACACTTAATCAGTTGGAATACTGATTTGTTTTGGTGAGCAAATGATTTTGCGAACAGATGCCAGAATAAACACAAATCGAACAAAACACTATGAGTAGAACACAAAGAACAATACTTGTCGCGGCGGCCATCACCGGATTGATGACCGGTGTTGCGGTGAAAACTTACGCGCAGGACAGCACCAACGCGCCTGCAGGTACGAATGCGCCAGCCGGCAACGCAGGCAAGCACGATTGTGCGGGCAAGAACAGTTGCAAAGGGCAGGGCGGTTGCGGCGCTGACAAGGGCAAGAACAGTT
>JBEKZT010000151.1:0-5553 GCA_049509595.1 Verrucomicrobiota bacterium | reverse complement strand
TTTCATTCGCCGCGCGCTGATTTACCGAAAGTACTGCGACAGGATAATCTCAACTACGATAAATATCGGGAAATCCGTTTTCGTCGCGATAAAGCACTTTGGACGGATGATGATCTGCCCTTCCGCATCGAATTTTTTCATCCAGGTTACCTTTATCAGGAACCGGTGCACATTAACGAATTTAGTTCGACGCACGTGCAGCCGGTTCGTTTTGTGCAGGATTTTTTTGATTACGGCGACCTACACATTCAAAAAGAAATTCCCGCCAACACCGGTTACGCCGGTTTTCGCGTGCTGTATCATTTGAACCAAACAAACCAATGGGACGAACTCGGTGCGTTTCTAGGCGCGAGCTATTTCCGGCTGCTTGGGAAAGATCAACATTACGGTTTGTCCGCGCGCGGACTGGCGCTGAATTGTGGAGAGACAGACCGTCCAGAAGAATTTCCGATTTTTACGGACTGGTGGCTCGGCAAACCGCAAAAAGACAGCACGGAATTGACATTGTTTGCCATTCTGGACAGCGTGAGTTGCGTGGGCGCATATGAATTTTTCATCCGACCCGGCAAGACAACGGTGGCTGACGTTGACGCCGTGCTGTTTTTTCGCGACCCGAAAGACATCCACCCAGCAAATACAAACCGGCCGCCGATCAAAACGATTGGACTGGCACCATTGACCGGCATGTTTTGGTTCGGAAAAAATTCCGAGCGTAAGTTTGACGATTACCGTCCGGAAGTCCACGACGTCGACGGTTTGCTCGTGCGCATGGACAACGGCGAAACACTTTGGCGTCCGCTCGATAACCCGGCAGTCATGCGCCATCAAATTTTTTCTGCGACGAACATTCGCGGTTTCGGCCTGCTTCAGCGCGAAAGTTCCTTTGCGGCGTATCAGGATATGTTTAACCTTTATCACCTTGAACCGAGCGTGTGGGTCGAGCCGCATGGGAACTGGGGCGATGGTGATTTACATTTAGTCGAATTGAGCACGAGTTATGAAGGTCTGGACAATATTGTCGCCTTTTGGGATCCGAGGAACAAACCTGCGCCGATGCAACCCTATCGTTTCGGTTACACACTTTACTGGGAAATGGGTGAGGCGGACGTGAAGCTTTCCGAAAACAGAGTTGTGTCCACGCGCATCGGACCTGATACGCGCTTCGCCAACGCGCGGCAAATCGTGATTGATTTCTCCGGGCCAAAGCTCGACGCCATTCCCGAAGACAATCCGCCAATGGCAATCGCCAATTGCAGCACAAATGCCGCGATTGTGGAAAATCAAGTACTGCGAAATACGTATCTCGGCACTTGGCGCGTCATTTTGAAAATGCAACCCAAGCCTGGCAACACCAACCCGGTGGACATCCGGTGCACATTGCAAAAGGGAACAAACATAATGAGCGAAACTTGGACATATCAATGGAGTCCACCATAAATGTTCCCGGCGCTTTGGCCGACGCCTCAGGCCGCCTGGCCGGTCGTCCGCTCGAAGAATGGAACGCGGCCTATGGCAAGGTGGAGAATTATTTTCATGCTTTGCGCATTCGCAACAAAGCGCTGCTTGGCCAGCTTGTGCTACGGGTGCTTGAGTGCGCCATATCGCGGTCACCAGCCGAACTAGGCAGTTCCGCCACCCAGCTTGCTGCCGAAGAAATGGATCATCTCGTTACAGGCTGGTTCGCCGAAATTTTACACGAATCACCCGCCGGAAGCGACCAAACACTTTCAACCAAAGGCCGTTTGGCCTTGCTGCTCGCCGATATGCCGGACAAGTGGCAGGACCAATTTCTCCGCCCCGGCCCATGGCCGGCTGAATTTATTAACGCGATGCGCGAGGCTTATCTGCGCGCCGGACCAGACTTTCAGCTTTCAAAAATGGCACCGCGTCCACTGGACCTCGGCCCAATCACAACACTCACAAATTTAGGGCGGATTCCTTACCTGAAAATGGGACTGGCTTGGGGACTATTTGGATTGGTGTTGGTCGCGATTTTCATTCTTACGCATTAAGCCATGCCCGATGTCGCTTCTCAATCAACTTCGGTTCAGCCGTCGGTTGGTGTAACGCCCATACCTCGCCTGCGTCGTGGTTGGCGGTTGTTTGTTTTTTATTCATGCGCCGTGCTGCTTACTGGTCTGGTTTCAATGTTATTTGCTGATTTGCTTTGGCGTACCGGCTGGTCGACGGCGCGAACAATTCTGCTCATTTTGTTCGTTATCCTGTTTTTTTTGTCAGCCATCGGCTGTATGCATGGCATTTATGGTTTTGCGTTGCGAACGTTTGGTGATCGCCGGCGCATTACACAGTTGAAAAATTATCGTGGCCAAAACCTTACGGGCACAAGCACGGCCATTGTCTTTCCTATTTATAATGAAAACATCATCCGCGTTTATGAAGGTTTGCGCGCTACTTATGAATCACTTGAAAAAACCGGCCAGCTTGAACATTTCGATTTTTTCATTTTAAGCGATTCAACCGATCCGGACAAATGGGTCGAGGAAGAACGGCGTTGGTATGATTTGATCCGCGAACTCGACGCGCTTGGTAAAATTTATTACCGCCGCCGCCTGAACAACGAGGAGCGCAAAAGCGGCAACGTCCGTGACTTCCTAAACGCATGGGGACGCCGTTACCGTTACTTCATGGTGTGTGACGCCGACAGCGTCATGCGCGGTGAAACGCTCGTGGATCTGGTTAAACTAATGGAAGTTCATACGACTGTCGGATTAATTCAAACCGTGCCTGCGCTAGTGAACGCGGAATCACTTTTTGGGCGCATCCAGCAATTTGCCAATCGTCTTTATGCGCCAATTTTTATTGCCGGGCTGAATTATTGGGCGCTCGATTTGGGAAATTATTGGGGACACAACGCCATCATCCGCACTGAGCCGTTCATGCAATTTTGTGATTTGCCGCAACTGCCTGGAAACAAACCATTTGGCGGGCAAATTTTGAGCCACGATTTTGTCGAAGCAGCGCTCCTATCGCGTGAAAACTGGGAAGTTTGGTTTGCCTATGATCTCGAAGGCAGCTACGAAGAAGCGCCGCAGGGCATGATCGAAAACGCCCAGCGCGACCGCCGTTGGTGCCAAGGTAACTTGCAGCATGGCCTCGTGCTTTTCGCCAAAGGACTGCGCGGTGTCAGTCGCCTGCATCTGATACTTGGCATTTGCGGTTATCTCGCCGGGCCGCTCTGGCTGGCATTTTTGCTCGCGTTCATCTGGATTCACTGGTTTCAAAAATACACCGGCCTTTCGAGCATCACTGTCCATGCCTTCACGCCGTATCTGGATTTGAGCGGCACCGCGCACGCCTTTTTGATTTTCACGATTTGCATGGTTGTAATCATGCTGCCAAAAGTGCTTGCGTTACTGGAGCTTCTCTTTGATTCAAAACGCCGCCACGTATTCGGCGGTTTAGCGAAAACAACGATTGGTGTCATCGCTGAAACCATTTTTTCCACGCTGCACGCGCCATTGCAAATGCTCTGGCACACCCGCTTTGTTATCACCAACTTGATCGGCTTCAGCATTGGATGGAGTTCGCAAAAACGCGTTGCTGACGGCACGACTTGGATTTTTGCCTTGCAACGGCATTGGGGTCACACACTCATCGGACTGGTTTGGGGTGCGCTAATGTGGCAACTTGATCCAACTTTATTCTGGTGGTTCATACCCGTGCTTGCCGGCATGATGTTTTCCATTCCATTAAGTGTGTTCACCAGCCGCCACAGCCTTGGCGCGCGCGCGCGAAAATTCGGCTGGTTCCTCACGCCAGAAGAAATCGCGCCGCCAACGGAACTAATCGCTTTACGCTCGCGGATGAAGATTCATGAACTCACCGGCGATACTTCGCCGCGTCGGTCGCACGCCGGTTTGGCCGAAGCGGTTTTGGATCCATACATCAACGCCATTCACGTTTCATTGTTGCGTGAAAAACAGCTCAATCCCGTTTATGCCGAACAACTCGTAAGGCTTGGTGCTGGAAGCGATGAAGCCCGCAAGCTCGGTGAACAGTTGCTGATTGGCGGTCCCGACAAATTGACCGCTGGCGAACGGCTGCTTGTCATGGCCGATGCGCATTTGATGGTCTGGCTTCATCAACAATCGTGGTTTCGTCCAAGCGAATTGCTCGCACCGTGGTGGCGTTCGGCGATTCAAGAATATAGTCGGCAATAATCCACCACTTCATTTATAACCATTCCAGTGCATGCCGCAGTTCCGCGTCCGTATTGTAAAAATGCGGTGAGAAACGAATGTAATTTTGTCCTTTACGATCTACACGCAATGAAGCAACGACGCCTGCGTCCGACAATTTTTGATGCAATTCCACAAGGTTTTTACCAGGTTGGTGAAATGAAATGATACTGCTCGCATTTTCAGTTTTTGCATCAGCGTTCAAAACCGTAAAACCCTTCGCCTGCAACGCGGGCAGCAGCCAGGCGCGTTTGCGGAGTAATTCGGCGGCGATGTTTTCAATCCCAATTTCCAAAGCCAGTTCCATCGCGGTTATCAAGCCAACGAGGCCGATTAAATTTTGAGTGCCAGCTTCAAATTTCACTGCGCCGCTGCGAAATTCAATTTTTCCCTGCGCGACGAAATTTGGATTCCGCACATTATGCCAGCCATAAATCGGCGGATTCAATTTTTCCTGCAATTCCCGCCGCACGTAAAAAATTCCCGCGCCACACGGACCGAGCAGCCATTTGTGCGCATCGGCGGCAAGAAAATCCACATGCTCGACTGTCGTCGGAAACGCACCGAGTGTTTGAATTGCGTCGAGACAAAATAGAATTCCGCGTTCCCGGAGAAGTTTTCCGATGGCCTGAAATTCCAGACGATAGCCGCTGATGAAATGGCACGAGGCGAGCGCAACGAGCCGCGTGTGTTCGTCCACCTGACCCATCACGTCCATTGGACGAATCACGCCGAGGCCGCGTGTGTTTAGCAGGCGCACTTGGACACCGCGCGCGGCCAGCGCCATCCACGGATAAACATTTGAAGGATAATCGTCGTGGTAAATCAGAATGTTGTCACCTTTGCGAAGACTCAAACCGGCGGCGACGAAGCTCAACGCAAGTGATGTTGGGCCGACAAGCGCAATTTCGTCCGGCTGGCAATTCAGTAACTGTGCGGCGAATTTGCGGGCGTCGGCAAGGCGATGGAGCATGAATGCTTCTTGATCGCCGGTCGTACTTTCCACGGCGCATTTGGAAATTGCCTGCGCGGCGCGTTGCGGCAACGGACAAACGCCTGCGTGCGCGAGAAAAATTTTATCGCGCGCGACGGGAAATTCGCAGCGACGCAATTCTTCGTTCGCAAGAATTTCAGTCAAGGTCATGCAAATTAGAAATGGCTCATGTCGTTGACTTGCTGAAAATAACCAGTGTAGAAGGTGATGACTTTGTAAGCGATTATTCCGGCGACGATGCAATAAACAAGTCGGGGCGTCCATTGCGCGAAAGCATGCAGCTTGCGTGTACCTTCCTCGTTGTAATAGGAATAGAGCCGGCGCAGCGAATCATCGAGTTTTCCACTGATTTCGCCGGTG
>JBEKZT010000150.1:0-7699 GCA_049509595.1 Verrucomicrobiota bacterium | reverse complement strand
CTCCGATTTCAGAAACGGACGTTCACTGCGCCAATCATCACTCAATTTGACACGTTCAGTTGAACGTGAATGACGGCGGTTTTCTGAAATCGAAAACCGGAACATTTTGGATAGACACCATCCCCTTAATAAAAATCAAGGTTAGCACTTCAGTTAGCAAGATGGTTGGCATTTGGCGTAGCATCTCACGCAGCATCCGCGCAGCAGTCAAGTTCGCATTGGGTTAGCAAATGCGCAGCAGGTTGGGCGCAGGCTTTGTTCAACTCGTTTTGTTGGCAGTAGATGACACCCTCGATTTCAAAATGATGGCCGGCGATTTTGACGGGGTAACTAACCTGCCGAGCCACGCAATTGTGGTCGTGTTGGTATTTCCGAAAGACCGCCTCAAAAACGTGCCAGTCATTTTTCCCGATTGAGGGCACCGAATCTTTCTTGGCGATGAAATAACCGATCAATTGGTCAGAAGACAAATTGCCGATTCGCTTGGCCGACGCAACTCGCCGATTCCAGAAGGACACACGCTTCAATTCCGTCATCTGGTAATCGGAATACTTTTTTGAGATTTCCAGATTCTCCGAAAGCACGACACCTTCGGCTTTGATTTGCTCGACGACACAGGTTTTTGCCTCGTGACTTCTGGCTTGGGAAAAAAGACGCCGAATTGCCGTCTCTCCGTCAAAATTGGAATCAACGTAATCGAAATTGGAAAAAGGAGCTTGGAGTTGCTCGAAAACTGGCGGCTTGACGCTGTTCGCTAATGCTGCCGCCTTCATGCCTCATTGAATCCGCTCCGGGCGGCAGTTAATCCAACTGCAATGCGCTTTGGGCAGTGCGTTTTTGGATTGCATCGAATTTTTTGAGAAATTGAGGGACATCCTGACTGGTTCGCATCGAAATCTTCACCGGAGACGCCTTTTTTACGCCGAAGACTTTCGCAACTTTTTTGGCGAATTTGGGACTTGCGTAAGAAATCATAAAATCTTTTCGCACGAACGCTGTATTGATTTTGCTTTGCTTACAGCCACAATGAACACAACTCATTTTTCGCAGAATTCTCCTACGGCGTCAATGTATTTTCATGAGATAGAAATTCCGAAGGGAAATTAGCGCAATTTTACACCAGATTTAAGCGATAGCCGCTTTGCTCATTTTTTCCTTTTGACGATTCACTTTGGGCAAACGCATTTTGGATGGCTTTTGTTTGACGTGTCTTGCATAAAGAGGGTTCCAATTTCTGGCCGGTCCGCGTTCATTCCATAAATTCACCGATGGAGCCATTCGTCATGCTGTCGGCGCTTCAGTTGAGCTTGGTTTTCGACCGGCGAGCGAGTGCCTGCTTCTGCAACACCGGAAGCAACGCAGGGAGATTCAGTTTCCAGATGTGAACGACGTGGTCGTTTAGCTCATTCGATGTGCCGGGATCTGAACCGACCGTGGCAAGCAAGGGCAAACGAGGATGAAACGCCAGTCCAGGCAACCATGACGAGCGACTTTTGGGTTCCGAAATGACTGCGACTGGCTCGAATATGTCATCGCGTAACAAACGAACGGTGCCGTCATTAGATTTGGAAGCGAATAGCCCTTCATACGGCGAAAAATCTAAACAGTCTATAAAGTCAGTGTGCCCTCCCAGCGTGCTCAACAACCGACTGCTGTAATAAGAAATGTCCCTCTTTAAGCGGCACGCGAAGCACATTCAATCCGGGGAAAGCGTGAAAATAAGATGAAAAGTGAGATTGGCAGGAAACAACTGGGGCCGGCAATGGGTATATCAATTCTTCAGCGATGTCGCTAACCAAACGAGTCATTTGCTTGTCTTCTTCGTTAATGCGAACGAGCGCAGCAAAACCGATGCTCTCAATAAAATCCAAACGGCTCACTAAATCGGTGTATGCACGCAATCGCAGTGCCTTGCGCTCCGGTTTACGGTAACGCGGATCGTGCAGAAGTGCCTCGAAATCTACAATCAATTCATTAACTTGATTTCGGCAAGTTTGTGCAAGCGCACGAAATTCTGGCGGATATGGTTTTGAAATCGCAGCGAGCAGATGCCGCGCGCGCTCCAAAAGTTGGCCGACCGAGCCGATAACCGTGGCCTTCCCTTCCGTCGTCGCGTTCTGAATCGCATAGCCAGCATGGGTTGAATGAAAGTGGTCATGGAATGTTTATGGTTTGAGTTTTAATTTTGTTTCGGGAAAAATTCAGAATTGTTTTAATTCTTCTGCGGCAAAATCACCGTCACCCGGCTCACTTTTTGCGCCAGCGTGATGGGTTTTTTCTTCTTCGGCTCTTCCTCGTCATCCTGACTGCCATCTTTGGAAATGGCGGTATCGGCGTTGTCAGCTGTTTGTGAATTATTTTGCGCTACGTTGGATTGGGGGATGCCGACGGTTGCGCCACTGGCATCGCCTGAAGTGGAGACGGAGCCGGAAATCAAGCTGGCGGTGATTTCTCCGCCGCTGACGGACACGTTTTCTCCGCCCACGATTGTGCCCGACACGGAGCCGCCGACAGCGACGGAAACGGTGGTCGAACCGACGATGGTGCCGCTGAAATTTTCACCGGCATTGACACTGACCGCACCGCTTCCTACAAAAATCCCCGAAATGCTGCCGCCTGCGGTGGTTCGGATATTGGAACCGATGACGCCGGAATTTCCTGCGGAAATATCCTTACCAGCTTCCAGTGCGATGAAATTGTCCGGGCTGGAGATGTGATTAAATGGAATCTGCTCGATGCCGCCGAGGTCGGCATTGATGCTGCCCTGCAACGCCTGAACCGTGATGTTGCCGACACCGATTGTGGAAGCGCCGTCGGTGAGGGCCAGCTCCGCATCATTCAAGTGTTAACCTTGAGCCTCCTCTTTGCGAGGTGGGCAAATCATCCGCTATAGCCTACCTTTCATAAAACGACTAAACGTGTCGTTTTAATCCAACATATCAAATCTTCAAGCCAAAATTGAACCATGCAATTTTGCTTTAATTACAAGCCTTAAACAGACTTTTTAGCCATATCGTTCATATATACGACTAATATTGTCGTTATTATTGCCTTTAGTTTATTTTTGTCAACAACAATTTTCATATTATGATTTTGACGTGTAAACGCTACGAAACATCATTCCAATTATTGCATATGTTGCCGGGCAAATAACACCATCTGTATGTCCGCCAAATGTTCAACGGCTGAAATATCCGCCCCCTGTCCTGAAAGATTATTATTGTCGGAACCAACGTCATGAGAAACAGCCGGAGCTTGAACCGACGCGTTGTCGCTATCCGAAGTGTCGGCAAAAGAAACATTTGGAACCATCGATCCATGTCCCGAATGATTGTTTTTATACGCATCACCGGCATAACCTGAACTAAGTCCCGACGAGTCAGTGATACTGCCGTTGTTGCCAGACATTCGGTTTCCCGATACTATGGCCGTGCCGCCGGCAAAACGATTTCCATGCAAAGTGCCGAGATTAGAATACAAAGTTTGTCCGACATTCCCCGGAGCAGTTAGATATCCGCTAGAAGCCGTTGCAGCGACGAGCCGCAATTCCTGAATGGTGCCGTGGTTGTCAAAGGTGATGATGGCGTTCTCCTCATCAATGCTGATCACTTTAATGTCATCCTCGCGCTGGCCTTCGCCCAGTATGTAAGATTTTTCGCTGGCTGGCTGGCCGGGCTGGCTGTCGGTGACTTTGAACAACGTCTGCACACTGCCGAAGACGGACATGATGCCGTTTGGTGTGATTATTGGCAGCAGTCCAGGCGAGGTTGATGACGCGGACAATGCGGGCGGATTGAGCGCAAACACATTGCGCAACACAATCTGCGCGTAAGGATTGTCCGAAAGCACTCCGTTACTTGCAAAAACGGCCGTGCCCAACGCCAGTGTGATTACCAAGCAAAATGATATTCTTACAAAATAATTCATCAGGAAAAAAATCGCAAAAAAATCAGGCAGCCGCCAGCGAACTGATGTCGTCAGTATCGGTGTTGATGTCGGCAAAAAGCCACGTCGAGAGATAGCGTTCCGACGATGATGGAACGACCGCGACGATGGTCTTGCCTTTGTTTTCAGAACGCTTCGCCACTTGCAACGCCGCCCAAATGATCGCGCCGCTTGAAACGCCGACGGGAATTCCATCAAGCTGATTCACTTCTTTTGAAACCGGGCCGGAATCTTCCTCGCTGACTTGAATCGTTTCATCGAGAATTTTCGTATTCAAATTTGCCGGAATAAATCCTGCGCCAATGCCCTGCAATTTGTGCGGGCCGGGCTGTCCGCCGGAAATCACCGGCGACTTCGACGGCTCAACCGCCACAGCCTTGAAACTCGGTTTTAGTTTTTTGATGACTTCCGCGACTCCGGTAATCGTTCCGCCCGTGCCGACACCCGCGACGACAAAATCCACTTTGCCGTCCGTGTCGCGCCAGATTTCTTCCGCAGTTGTTTTGCGATGAATTGCGGGATTCGACGGGTTTGAAAACTGTTGCAGCACGACACTGTTTTTTATCTGCTTGTTCAATTCCTCGGCCTTCGCGATCGCGCCCTTCATTCCCTTCGCACCCTCGGTCAAAACCAGTTTCGCGCCGAGAATTTTCAAAAGCTTGCGGCGCTCGATGCTCATCGTCTCCGGCATCGTCAAAATCAGATGCAAACCCTTCGCCGCCGCCACAAACGCCAGCGCGATGCCTGTGTTGCCGCTCGTCGGCTCGATGAGGATGGTGTCCTTCGTGATCGCGCCGGATTTCAGCGCGTCCTCGATCATCGCCGCGCCGATGCGGTCTTTGACGCTTGAAAGCGGGTTGAAAAATTCCAGTTTGAGCAGAACGTCGGCGACCGCGCCGTGTTTTTTCGCCGTGCGGTTCAGCCGCACGAGAGGTGTGTTGCCGATTGTTTCAGTGATGTCGTTATAGATGCGTGACATAATTTTATTGGTTTGGTTGATAGATTTGGTCGAAAATTCCGCCGTCGGAAAAATGAACCTGCTGCGCCTTCTGCCAGCCGCCTGCGATTTCATCCACCGTGAATAAATCCACCGGCTTGAATCGTGTGGAATACCTCGCAAGAATCGTCTGATTTTTCGGGCGAAAAAAATGTTGCGCCGCCAGTTCCTGCCCGGCGTCGCTATAAAGATATTCAAGATAAGCGCGTGAAACGGCTTCGGTGTGATGCCGCCGCACGTTTTGATCCACCCAGGCCACGGGATTTTCGGCAAGAATGCTGACAGGCGGAAGAACCACGAGCAGCCCGTCATCGGGAAATTGTTTCTGCACCAGCGCCGCCTCGTTTTCAAACGTCAGCAGCACGTCGCCGATGCCGCGATCCGCAAACGTCGTCGTCGCGCCGCGCCCGCCGGTGTCAAGCACTGGCACGTTCGCGAAAAGATTAGCCACAAAATCACGCGCCTGTTTCTCATCGCCGCCGGATTTTTTCAGCGCATATCCCCATGCCGCCAGATAACTATACCTTCCGTTGCCGGAAGTTTTCGGGTTTGAAATCACGACCGAAACATTTGATTGAATTAAATCATCCCAATTTCTGATATTTTTCGGATTGCCTTTGCGGACGACAAAAACAATCGTCGAAGTGTAAGGCACACTTCTATTTGGCAGCCGCGTCGCCCAATTTGCCGGAATCAATCCACCGCCCGTGTATAAAATATCAATGTCCGACGGCTGGTTCATCGTCATCACGTCCGCTTCAAGGCCATTGACGACGGATTGCGCCTGCTTGCTCGAACCGCCGTGGGATTGGCTGACCGTCACCGTGTCGCCGGTTTTTTCCTTCCAATAGGCCGCAAACGCCTTGTTGTAATCCTGATAAAACTCCCGCGTGACATCGTAGGAGACGTTGAGAATTTTTACGTCAGCCGCCGAGACCGCCGCCGGCCACAACAAGCCTGCCGCAAGTGCCGCGCACACCGTTTTGAGAATCCAGTTCCGCATGGATGATTTTTTTGTTTTAATATTTAGCTTAATCTGGACGAGTTGCTGTTTTGTCCAGCCGCACTCGTTCTGTCTTTTCGATCTGAATCACGCGCGAATCATGCACGACAATTTCAACCACGCCATAGCGCAATGAGCCGACCTGCTGGATAACCAGCTCAAGCCATTTCAAATCATCGTTCCCACTAACCGCGGACTTTGTTTGTGCACCACTCATAATAACGATTTAAAAAGTCGTCTATTAGTAAAAACAAAAATCAAATTCAAAATTAAAATCTGAAATTAACTATCAATTACATTAAATTAAATTGGCACTAATTGCTTTCCACTTACCAATATACTACTTAAGCTGTCGTTATTATCGGCGGGTTGTCTTTTTTGTCAACAGTTTTTTAGAATTTCATTTTGCGGTGAGATCTTCAGGCAAGAATTCCTGCGCACGGTAATTTTTGAAGCCGATTGAAGTCAGCCTCGGCCGAGTGTTTCAAATGACATCCTTTTGTAAAAATTTTCCGCGTGGACGAATCCATTACCTCACCTCATCCCGACGGTCGCGAGTCCCCCCGGCCCCCATCCGAGGACGGGACAAGACGGGACAAACAATCGGTAGTTTTGTGCGTTATGGTGCGCGACGCCGGGCAAACAACAAAAAATCAAAACATGCACGACTACCATTATTGGCGGCAGTTCTATGACGCACCGAGCACGACCGCGAAAAATTATTTTCTTCACATGACGATTTCAATTCCAGCCGCCGCCACTATATTTATTGGTGCTTTTAGAAATACGATTTTCAGCCGACATTGTTGTCCAATCACAGCACAGGACACGTTCAAAATTTCCATCTCAAAACGGGAATCGAAAAACCGAAGCCAATCCTGTTTTTGTCCGTAAAGATCATGCCGTCTTTATTTTCACCTTGTTGCCTTTAATCTGCGTGCGGTTGAGCTTGGAGATGATGCCGTTGGCGTGTTCGGCGGCGACGTCCACAAACGCGTGCCGTTCGCGGAGATCAATCACGCCGACGATCTTCGCGGGCAGGCCGGTCTCGCCCAGAATTGCGCCGACGATATCGCCCGTCGCGATGCCGTGTTCCGCGCCGAGGTTGATGTAGAGTCGCGTGAAATTTGTAGGCGTGGCGCGGCTGGCCTTTGGCTTTGCGGCTGGCCAAGGTTCGGAACGGTTGGGACGGTTGGTGGTGTGCGGCGGACGCGGTTCACGTTTGAGTGGCGCTTCGGTCGTGGGCAGAACGGCAGGTTTGATTGAAGCGGTTGTAATGGGTGTGGCGGCCTTGACCTGCGCGGGAGCAACCGAAGGTTCGCGGCGTGGTGGTGGACGTTGATCACGGGTTTCGCGGTAAGGCGCTCGCTCGCGACGGTCGTCATCGCGAAAAGGAGCATTGCGCGGCGGGCGATCTTCAAAACGGCCGCCACGGTCATCGCGACGTTCGCGAAAAGCTGGCCGTTCTGGGCGTTCAAAATTTGATTCTTCAGGCGGCGCGGATTTCACCGGCGCGGCGTCGCCGCCTTGCAAATGATGGATGAGCGCGGACGCGATGTCGGTGGAATTAAAACCTTCTTCGAGCAGACGTTCGATGAGGTGATCCTGTTTTTTGTATTCGCCGCTCGTGAGCGTGGCGCGCAGTTTGTCGAGGAACAGGCTGGCGCGGACTTCGTGAACTTCGTCCACGGTCGGAATTTTCGCGCGTTGAATCCGCATATTCGTGTAACGCTCGATATTTCGGATTTGAAAAA
>JBEKZT010000015.1:0-17163 GCA_049509595.1 Verrucomicrobiota bacterium | reverse complement strand
TTTCAACCTGATTACCAGCCCTTACCGGATTCTCTGGCCCGTCTGACAATCCATTTGCTCCATCTGCAATATTCTATAACCCATCTTCCAACCCGTTTGCCCTGTCTGCCGGGACATTTGGCGTCCCTGACAGTTTATTTTGCTCGTCTTCCGAATCATTTGGCCTTTCGTGCTGCTCAAATATCTACGCTTCCAGGTCATTTTGGCCGTCTGCCAACTCATTTGGCGTCGATGCCAGTTCATTTGGGCTGTCTGCCGGATCATTTTGCCCGTCTGTCAGTTCATTTGGAGCGCAAAAACCTCCATTTTTCAACATTTTCGATGGATTTTTGAGGTTTGCCGCTTTCTCCAGCCCGAAAGATGATTGAAATATCCCCAAATCCATTCATTATCACACCATGAAAATCGCCACCATCATCGCCCGCACCCTGCTCGGACTTGTGTTTACCGTTTTCTGCTCGAACGCCTTTCTGCATTTCATTCCCATGCCACCCATGTCCGGCCCGTCCGGCGATTTCATCACGGCGATGTATACCACGCACTACCTCTACGTCGTCGCCGGTTGCCAGGTTCTCGGCGGATTGATCCTGCTGATTGGCCGTTACGTTCCGCTCGGCCTCACGTTGCTCGGCCCGGTGATTGTGAACATCCTCTGCTTCCACATCTTCATGAACCATGAAGGATGGCAACTGGCGTCTGTCGTCGCCGCGCTCGCGCTGTTTCTGCTCTGGCGTTACCGGACGAATTTCGCCGGTCTCTTGAAGCCCTGATAAATATGTTCTATATCCCTCTGATTGCCGGCAGCACGCGACGCGACCGCCAAAGCATCAAAGTCGCGCGCTTCGTTCTGGCGAGATTGCAACAGCGCAAAAACGTCGAGACCGAAATGCTCGACCTGCTCGAATACAATTTTCCCATCATGGAAGAACGGCTTCACCGTCGCGACGACCCACCGCCGCGCCTGCAGGAATTCGGCGACAAGATCGGACGCGCCGATTCGTTCATCATCGTCACGCCCGAATACAACAACGGCTATCCGGGCGTCCTGAAAAACGCGCTCGATTATCTGTTGCCCGAATACGAGCGCAAACCCGTCGGCATCGTGACCGTTTCGGCAGGTGCATTCGGCGGCATCAACTGTCTGGCGCAACTGCGATTGGTCATGCTCGGCGCTGGCGCATTGCCGATTCCTGAAAATCTGTCCGTCTCGCGCGTGCATGACAGCTTCAAGGACGACGGCACTCCGAACGATCCCGCTTACGAAAAACGCGCCGCCGAATTTCTGGATGAAGTCCTCTGGTTCACCGAAGCCATCGCCGATAAGAAGGCTAAAGGAAAATAATTTCTGGCGCGTCACTGCAAAATTCAGACCTTTAGCGAGCCACGGAACCCACGGCCGCCATAATAAGACTGCGCACCGTTGTGACCCACGAAGACGCGGCCGTAGCGGCGATCACCATAGAGCGCGCCGCCGAGTTTTCGGATGTCAGCCGGGGTTGCAATCCAGCTCGACGACTTCGTATCGAACTCGCCCAGCTTTTGCAGTTCGAAATATTGTTCTTCAGTCAAAAGCTCGATGCCCATGGCTGCGGCCATATCCACGACGTTGTTTTTTGGTTTATGTTCCTTCCGGGAATCCAGCGCTTCACGATCGTAGCAAAAACTGGTGCGACCTTTGGGACTTTCCGCTGAACAATCATAAAAAATGGTTTCGCCCGTCTTTTTATCAAGACCGACCACATCTGGTTCGCCGCCGGTGCGTTCCATTTCATTGAGCGACCACAATTTTTCCGCATGGGCTTCCAGCTTGGCTTGGACTTTAGCCCACTCCAGACCTTTATGGCGGTTCAGGTTTTTCTCAAAACGGGCTTTCAATGCCGCGAGAAGTTCTTCGCGTTGTTTTGGGGACAACTCTTTTTTATTGCTCTTTATGTTATTCATGGCTTTCAAGGAAGACATTCAACTGAAGCTGATTCACCTTCTTTGGTAAGAAATGGCAAAAGAGCTTTTCGTGGAAGCATGTCCTTTGCAAAAACTCTAATTTCAATTTCCTCGTTTGTAACTCCGGCAGTTTCGGCGGCAAAAATGACATAAATACTTTGGCTTACAGTTGGATGAATCGTTGATCCAAACGAGAAAACCTCTGGCAAGAATTCTACATCATATTCTTTTGAATAATTATTCCATTGATACTTGAACAGTTTGTAACTTTGACATTTTGCCCGGAATTGAACGTCTTCGACACTTGTTTCACCAACATTGTGAATACCTATTTCGAATGCCGCGCGTATGTGATTTACGTTTTGTGGTCCAGGCGTAATTCTCATGTTAAGCCCATTTGGCATACGGACGACCTGTATCCTAGCCTTAATACGAATATTCCTTTTTGGGTAAAACAGTTGCCTTAAGATTGAAACATTACATTCTCTCGAAGAATCACCCATTCGCAGATAAAATCGTCTGTCGGAAAATTCTGAACGATGCGGTTTGTTTGAACTTTCAGGAATATGACAAACGACAAATCCTTCCGTGCTGGAGCCCGGAACGAGTAATTCTTTGATTTCGATATTGGACACAGGTGGGTCACCTGCTTCGTGGCGAAGTTCCATTAAGCGACTTTTCAAAGCAAATACATCAGGAACAACCTCCACATCGCTCACCGCATCAACACCTGTTGCCGAGTCTTTTTTTGCAATAATACCCCACACGATGACGCCGCCTTCACTATTCGCAAATGCACCAATGATTTTGCTCCAAATCTTTTTAAGGTCTTGATCTTTGGTTTTACCAGATTTGAAATCTAACCAGTCGTTCTCAAAAGTTTTTTCAGGGAGATTTGGTAACGACTGCAACAAACTCACAGCGTCAGCATTAGAATATTTCTCAAACAATGCTTCTGACTGAGTTTGAACACTACTCATACACTATGCCTTCGCGTAAACCTCCGCGCCTTTTTCCACAAACTCCTTCGACTTTTCTTCCATGCCCTTTTTCAGCGCCTCTTCCTCGGCGATGCCTTGTTCGGCGGCGTATTTGCGGACGTCTTCGGTGATCTTCATCGAGCAGAAATGCGGGCCGCACATGGAGCAGAAGTGCGCGGTCTTCGCGCCTTCCTGCGGGAGCGTTTCATCGTGGAATTCGCGCGCGGTCACGGGGTCGAGCGCGAGGTTGAATTGATCTTCCCAGCGAAATTCAAAACGCGCCTTGGAGATGGCGTTGTCGCGGTATTGCGCGCCGGGATGGCCTTTGGCGAGGTCGGCGGCGTGCGCGGCGATCTTGTAGGCGATGACGCCGTCTTTCACGTCTTTCTTGTTCGGCAGGCCGAGGTGTTCCTTGGGCGTGACGTAGCAGAGCATCGCGCAACCATACCAACCGATCATCGCCGCGCCGATGCCGCTGGTGATGTGGTCGTAGCCGGGCGCGATGTCGGTGGTGAGCGGCCCGAGCGTGTAGAACGGCGCTTCGTGACACCACTCCAGTTGCTTCGCCATGTTTTCTTCAATCATGTGGATTGGAACGTGACCCGGACCTTCGTTCATGACTTGCACGCCGTGCGCCCACGCGCGTTCGGTGAGTTCGCCCTGCGTTTTTAATTCTCCAAATTGCGCCTCGTCGTTCGCGTCGGCGATTGAACCCGGACGCAAACCGTCGCCGATGGAAAATGAAACGTCATACGCGGCCATGATTTCGCAAATCTCATCCCAATGCGTGTAAGTGAAATTTTCCTGATGATGCGCGAGACACCATTTCGCCAGAATCGAGCCGCCGCGCGAAACAATTCCCGTCATGCGCCGCGCCGTCATCGGAATGAACCGCAGCAAAACTCCCGCGTGGACGGTGAAATAATCCACGCCCTGCTCGGCCTGCTCGATGAGCGTGTCGCGGTAAATTTCCCAAGTCAGTTCTTCCGCCTTGCCGCCAACTTTTTCGAGCGCCTGATAAATCGGAACCGTTCCAATTGGAACTGGCGAATTTCTTAAAATCCATTCGCGTGTGGCGTGAATATTTTTTCCGGTGGATAAATCCATCACCGTGTCCGCGCCCCACTTCGTCGCCCAGCGCATTTTTTCGACTTCTTCCTCGATGCTGGATGCGACGGCGCTGTTGCCGATGTTCGCATTTATTTTCACTAGAAAGTTCCGGCCAATGATCATCGGCTCCAGTTCAGGATGATTGATGTTCGACGGAATGATCGCGCGCCCGGCAGCGACTTCGCTGCGGACAAATTCCGGGGTGATTTCTTTTGGGATGCGTTGCGGAAATTTTTTGAAAACGGACGGCGAATACTCGCTGCTCGCGAGCTGGCTGGAACCGGCGTGCTGTTTATTCAAATCGTTGCGGACGTTGTCGCGCGCAAGATCGGCGATTCGAGACGAATCGCCGGACAGGCGGGACGCCTGTGCTACCTTCATGTTCTCGCGGATGGCGATGAATTCCATCTCCGGCGTGATGATGCCCTGCTTCGCATACCAAAGCTGCGTGACCGGATGGCCTTTGCTCGCGCGCAACGGACGACGGCGCTGGCCGAGCAGGCCGGGAAATTCCACGAGCCGGTTTTTTTCCGCCTTGCTCGCGAACTCCGCGTGTTTGCCGGAAAGATAGCCGTTGTCCATCGGCTTCACCTCGCGCCCGGAATATTCCGCGACGTCGCCGCGCTTCAAAATCCAATCCGCACGCAGCGCGGGCAAACCTTCGTCCGAAGTGCCGGTGAAATTCGGATCGCCCCACGGCCCGCTGCAATCATAAACGCGCACCGGCGCATTCTTCTCGACCGCGCCGGTGTAAGACTTGGTGTCGCCCACTTCGATTTCGCGCATCGGCACGCGGATGTCGGAGTGAATGGTGCCGTCGACAAAAACCTTTTTGCTGGCGGGCAGTTGTTCGCTGCTGTGCGGCTCGAACGATTCTTTGGATGCGATCATAAATTAGTTGATAGTTTTAAGTTGAGAGTTGAGAGAATCTCTCTCGTTTGATCCGAAAAAGGCGAAGGGCTTTTTATTTTCCCTGCGCCGGCATTATCCGGTTCAAGTTCACGGGTCATTGGCGCTCGCGCGCGAAACTCTCAGCGTCACCCTGCGGTGATTTGGCTCCCCGATGCTTGAAAGCTAGGGTGAATGCCGGGTGGCGTCAAGTCGCACGCCCGCCGGATTTTTGCCTCATGCTTGACATGGTGACTTTTGAATGTGTTATGCTGCGCACATGAACCCACGATTCTTTTCTATCGTTTTGTTATTGGCGTCATTCAATTTCTGCGCCAACGCCGATCCAGATAATTCCGCGTTCATCCGCACGCCGCCTGTGCCGGACACGCCGCGCATCAATGGCCCGACGGTTTTCGGCGTTCGCCCCGGCTCGCCGTTTCTTTACACAATTCCGACAACCGGCGAACGGCCGATCACCTTCAGCGTTGAGAATTTGCCGGACGGTTTGAGTTTGAATTCAACCAACGGTCAAATCACCGGCTCGCTTCAAACCAAGGGCGAATACGCGGTCGTGTTTCATGCCACGAACGAAAAAGGTGAGACGCAAAAAAAATTCCGCATCGTGGTCGGCAAAAAAATCGCGCTGACGCCGCCGATGGGCTGGAACAGTTGGAACTGCTGGGCGTGGACGGTGAGCCAGCAAAAAGTTTTGCGCTCGGCGCGTGCGATGGCCGCGTCCGGCCTGATTAACCACGGCTGGACTTACATCAACATTGACGACACGTGGCAGGGTGCGCGCGCCGGTGAAGACCATGCGATTCAGGGCGATGAAAAATTTCCCGACATGACAGGATTGTGTGATGAGATTCATGGACTCGGCTTGAAGGCGGGCATTTATTCCACGCCGTGGATTACTTCCTATGGAGGTTATCCCGGCGAATCAAGCGACAATGCCGACGGTGCTTGGACCAAGGCGCTGCATGACGCAAAACATTTTGGGAAATACAATTTCATCGAGGCCGACGCGGATCAATTCGCCGCGTGGGGTTTCGATTATTTGAAATATGACTGGGATCCGCTCGACGTTCCGCACACAAAAGCCATGAGCAAAGCCCTGCGAAAATCCGGGCGCGACATCATTTTCAGCCTGTCGAACAACGCGCCATTCAATCACGCCGACGGCTGGGCGAAATGGGCGAATTGCTGGCGCACTACCGGCGATATTTTCGACAGTTGGTCGGAGCACGGGCAAGGCTATCAATTCACCGTCTCGGAAATCGCATTTTCGCAGGATCGCTGGGTGCCGTTCGCCGGGCCGGGACATTGGAACGATCCCGACATGCTTGTCGTCGGCGATGTCGGCTGGGGAAATCCCCATCCGTCACACCTCACGCCGGATGAACAATACACGCACATCACCATGTGGTGCATGTTGTCCGCACCGTTGCTCATCGGTTGCGATCTGGAACGGCTCGATCCTTTCACGCTCAATCTGCTGAGCAACGACGAAGTCCTGGCGATTGACCAGGACGCGCTCGGCAAGCAAGCCAAGCGCGTCGCAACGGTCGGTTCGATTGATGTTTATTTGAAGGAATTGGAGGACGGCGGGAAGGCGGTTGCGTTCTTCAATCGCGGTTCCATTACCGAAAGCGTCGAATTCAATAAACTTGATTATATCGGCGTGGGTGGGCGCGAACATGTGCGAGATTTGTGGCGGCAACAGGATTTGCCGGATACAACCGGCGCTTACGGCGAGTTATTCAAAGTAACCGTCGCGGCTCACAGTGCCGAGCTTTACAAATTCACGGCGGCGGAATAATCATTTTTGCATACGAAGCTTGCGCCAGCCGGTAGCCAGCAAGCCGAGCGACCCGACAATAAACAGACCGACCGAGGAAGGTTCGGGCGCAGCCACCAGAGTCGGAGAAAATACCGGAGTGCTGTGGCCGGCTGAATTTTCGCTAAAATCAATACCATTGACATAGGCAACCGATTCGCCGGACGGTGATGTCGTGATAGCAGACGGTGAATCCGCGCTGACAAAAGTAAATGTCGCGGATTGGCCCGGTGCCAGTGCCGTCCCTGAATTGTTTTCCCATTCAATGGAATTGCCATCAAGGTCATTGGCCCATCCCAGCGAATTAGCTGCGTTGCTCGGGTCCGAAGGCAAGTCATTTTGAAATTGTATCCATCCATACCAAAAGTCGTTGAGACTAAACGTGTCGGAATTCGGATTTGTCAGCGTTATTGTATAATCAAAGAGGCCGCCGCCTGCCGCGACCCCGGAAATTGTGGCAGTGGCACCCTGTGCATGGCTGGAAACGGTGGATGCGGCCAATCCCGCGGCTACGGCGAGGGCCAAACGGATTGAGATTAATTTCGACTTATTCATAACATGTCCCTTTGGGTTTATTCAGTTTTCTTACACAAAACAAAGTGTCATTGGTTGATATGAGGGTCAAGCAAG
Source organism: Verrucomicrobiota bacterium (assembly GCA_049509595.1). Taxonomy (GTDB): domain Bacteria; phylum Verrucomicrobiota; class Verrucomicrobiia; order Limisphaerales; family UBA11358; genus UBA11358. The sequence continues at coordinate 9,774 of JBEKZT010000015.1, read as the reverse complement.
GAAAATGTTCTCCCAAACAATTTGAAGTTTTAAGGCAAGCCGGGAAAAGTCAGTAGTCACTGGTCTCGCAAAAAAGGCTAACAATGTGCCAAAACCTCGTATCCTTGAAAAAACAAGTCGGTCGTCACATTCAGCGAAATCTAAAAAGTAAAAGGCGAACGGTTTCCCGTCCGCCCTTCGTATTTTCAGATTTAAATTTATTTAGTAGCGATAATGCTCCGGCTTGTAAGGGCCTTCAACCGGTACGCCGAGGTAGTCGGCCTGTTTCTTCGTGAGCTTGGTCAGCTTCACGCCGATTTTTTCGAGGTGCAGGCGGGCGACTTCTTCGTCCAATTTTTTCGGCAGACGATAGACGCCGATTTTCGCGGTGTCTTTGTTCTTCCACAAGTCGAGTTGCGCGAGCACTTGGTTCGTAAAGCTGTTGCTCATCACGAAACTCGGATGGCCGGTCGCGCAGCCGAGATTTACCAAACGGCCTTCGGCGAGCATATAAATGCTGTTGCCGCCGGCAAAAGTATATTTGTCCACCTGCGGTTTGATGGTGAGTTTTTTCACGCCCTTCGCGGTGTTCAAACGGTCCACCTGAATTTCGTTGTCGAAATGGCCGATGTTGCAGACGATGGCCTGGTCTTTCATCTTCGCCATGTGTTCGAACGTGATGATGTCGCAGTTGCCGGTCGTGGTGACGTAAAGGTCGGCGGTGCCGAGCGTGTCCTCGATGGTCGTGACTTCAAAACCTTCCATCGCGGCCTGCAAGGCGTTGATCGGGTCAATTTCCGTGACAATGACGCGCGCGCCAAATCCGCGCAGCGAATGCGCGGAGCCTTTGCCGACGTCGCCGTAACCGCAGACGCACGCGACTTTGCCGGCGACCATCACATCCGTGGCGCGCTTGATGCCGTCCGCCAGCGATTCACGGCAGCCGTAGAGGTTGTCGAACTTCGATTTGGTGACCGAGTCGTTGACGTTGATGGCAGGAACCAAAAGTTTTCCCTGTTCTAACATTTGATACAAACGATGAACGCCAGTGGTCGTTTCTTCGGAAACGCCTTTCCAATCTTTCACAACGGTGTGCCAGAAACCGGGACGTTCCTTCGCGACGCGTTTGAGCAAATTTTTGATGACGGAAATTTCGTGGCTGTCGCTCGGCGTGTTGACCCAGTCGCTGCCGTTTTCGAGTTCGTAACCTTTGTGAATCAAAAGCGTCGCGTCGCCGCCGTCATCCACGATGAGTTGCGGTCCTTTGTTGCCGGGATGCGTGAGCGCGGCGAGCGTGAGATCCCAGTATTCTTCGAGCGTTTCACCCTTGAACGCGAAGACCGGAATGCCAGCGGCGGCAATCGCGGCGGCGGCGTGGTCTTGCGTCGAAAAAATATTGCAGCTCGCCCAGCGCACCGACGCACCGAGTTCCACGAGCGTCTCGATGAGAATTGCCGTCTCGATGGTCATGTGCAGCGAACCGGTGATGCGCACGCCGTTGAGCGGCTTCGTCGCGCCATATTTTTTGCGGATGGACATGAGGCCGGGCATTTCGTGCTCGGAGACTTGAATAGTTTTGCGTCCCCATTCGGCCAGCGAAAGGTCTTTGACGAAGAAGTCCTTTTTGGCTGCGCCGTTGATGTTTTTGACGGCTGCTTTTGTAAGCTTGGCGCGTGAGGGTGGAAGTTTGATTGCTGGCATAATTTTTTGTTTGAGAGTTAATTCAATTTCAAAGCGCGTTTCAATTCCTTGACCTTGTCGGTTTTTTCCCAAGTGATGTCAGGATCATTTTTTCCGAAATGACCGTAGTTTGTTGTCTTACGGTAAATCGGACGGAGCAAATTGAGTTGTTTGACGATATTTGCCGGCTTGAAGCTGAAAACCTCGCGCACGGCTTTTTCAATTTGCGTGTCGGTAATTCCGTTCACCGCCGTTCCAAAAGTATTGACGCAGACGCTGACGGGTTCGGGATAGCCGATGGCATAGGCGAACTGAATCTCCGCGCTGCTCGCGATGCCAGCCGCAACAATGTTTTTCGCAACCCATCGCCCCATGTAAGCCGCGCTGCGATCCACTTTGCTCGGGTCTTTGCCAGAGAATGCACCGCCGCCGTGTCGGCCCATGCCGCCGTAGCTGTCCACGATGATTTTTCTGCCGGTCAAACCTGTGTCGCCTTGCGGCCCGCCGACTACGAAGCGTCCGGTCGGGTTGATGAGAAATTGTGTTTTCTTCGTGAGCAAACGTTTCGGCAAAACTTTTCTGATGATTTCCTCAATGCAAAATTCCTTGATCGTCTTGTGCTTCGCGTCATGCGCGTGCTGCGTGGAAATGACGACGTTCGTGATTTCCACCGGCTGGTCGTTGACATATTTGACGGAGACCTGTGATTTCGCGTCGGGACGAAGCCATTTTACTTTTCCGCTTTTGCGGATGCGCGTGAGTTCGCGTCCGAGCTTGTGAGCGAACATGATCGGCGCGGGCATGAGTTCCGGCGTTTCATTCGTCGCGTAACCGAACATCAAGCCCTGATCGCCCGCACCTTGCTCGGCGTGGCCTTTGCCTTCCGCCGCTTTCGCGTCCACGCCCTGCGCGATGTCCGGCGATTGCGAGGTGACGGCGTTCAAAATCAAAACTTTGTCCGCGTGAAAAACGTCATCGTCGTGCGTGTAGCCGATGTCGCGGATCGCCTGCCGCGCTATCGCATTGAAATCCAACTTTGCCTTCGTCGTGATTTCGCCGCCGACGACAACCAAGTTCGACTTCGCATAAGTTTCGCAGGCGACGCGGCTGTATTTGTCCTGCGCGAGGCACGCGTCCAAAACATAATCGGAAATCGTGTCGCAAACCTTGTCCGGATGGCCTTCGCCGACGGACTCCGAGGAAAAGATAAAATTTTTGCTCATTTAGTTATTTAACCGCGTTTGATTTTTAACATATTGACGTATCAAGATAGGATGATATAACTTTTTCAAAGCGCGTCAAATGCTTTCTTGAAAAAAAATTGGGCGCGCAAACAAATCAATGTCCGCTATCTTGAAATCATTGCGCGCCCTGTCCGACGCCACGCGTCTGCGCATCGTCGCGCTGCTGGAGCGCGACGAGCTTTCCGTGAACGAGCTTCAGGAAATCACGCGGCTCGGCCAGTCGCGCATCTCGACGCATCTCGGTTTGCTGCAGGATTCCGGCCTCGTCCAATCGCGGCGCGAAGGCAAACGGACTTTCTACAAACTGAATCCGCAAACCAGCGGCGCGACCGCCGAATTCATCCAACTCGCCAATCGCGGCGCGAAGGAACTGCCGGAACATTCGCACGACCAGATTAATTTGAAACGCGTCGTCGCGCGCCGGCGCGAACAGGCGCAGGTTTATTTCAACCAGATCGCCGGGCGCTTTGATCGCGTTTATGGGCCGGGCCGCTCGTGGCAGGCGTTCGGACATTTGCTGCTGCGGATTTTGCCGCCGCTCGTCGTCGCCGATCTGGGCGCGGGCGAAGGTTTGTTGAGCGAACTGCTCGCGCGCTGCGCGAAAAAAGTCATCGCCGTGGACAACTCGGAAAAAATCGTCGCGTTCGGCGCGGCCAAGGCGAAAAAGAACGGACTGAAAAATCTGGAGTTCCGCCTCGGCAACCTGCAAAACCCGCCGATTGACGCGAACAGCGTTGACCTCGTGATCTTGAGCCAGGCGTTGCATCACGCCGAAATTCCGGCGGACGCCATCGCCGCCGCGCACAAAATTCTGAAACCGCGCGGACAAATTTTGCTGCTTGATTTGCTAAAGCATAATTTCGACAAGGCGCGCGAACTTTACGGTGACCGCTGGCTCGGTTTCGCCGAAAGCGATCTGCACCGCTGGCTCGAAGCCGCCGGTTTCAGAAAAATCGAAATCAGCATCGTCGCCGCCGAGGAACAGCCGCCGCATTTTCAAACCATTTTGGCCGGCGCGGAAAAATAATTTTACATGAAGAAATTTTTAGCCACAGATGAAACACAGATAAATTGTTGATAAATGTCAATTGACGTTGCTGCTAGATAGAATAAAATTTCCTTAATCGTCAACAGGCGAAATAACTTTGAGGTTACGATATGGAAAATGTAATTGTTCCGAGTCCAATAGCGTTTGAGAAAATTCCAAACGGCAATTGGAAAAGAAGTTTCGCCAGATTCACAGCTTGCAAAACTTTGCACGAATACACTTACAACAATTGCGACGCCGCCCGGACGTATTTACGAAAAACATAGTCTAGTCACGACACCTTCAGGCGAATTAAAAGAAATTACAAAAGCCGCTGTTGATGTCGTTTCAGCGGCAAAGGCAAAATAAAAAATCTGTGTTTCATCTGTGTTTCATCTGTGGCTAAAATTATTTTCAACCCACAATCAAGTTCACCATTTTCTTCGGCACGACGATGATTTTCCTGATCGTTTTGCCTTCGATGAACGGTTTCACTTTCTCGGAATTTTTCGCCGCCGTCTCCAAATCCGCCTGCGTCGCGCTCGCGGAAACTTTGATGACATCGCGCAGCTTGCCGTTCACCTGCACGGGAATTTCAATCTCGCTCTCGACGAGCAACGCCGCGTCAAACTTCGGCCACGGCGCGTAGGCGAGCGACGGCGCGGTTTGGCCGAACGTGGCGTGCAGCCGCGCCCACAGTTCTTCCGCGAGGTGCGGCGCGAACGGCGCGAGCAGTTGCAGAAAAGTTTTCATCACGGACAGCGGCTTCGTCTGCCAGGTCATCGCCTCGTTGATGAAAACCATCATCGCGGAAATCGCCGTGTTGAAACGCATCCCGTCCAGATCTTCCGTGACTTTTTTGATGCACGCGTGCAGCGCCTTGAGTTGCGCGGGCGTGGCGTCCATTTCCGCAATCGCGCCGTCGAGCAGAATCAAATCGAGCAGTTCTTCGTTGTAGTGTCGGCGCTGTGCGCCGATTTCTCGAGCCACAGGCTCGACGCTACACGTGGCAGTCGTTTCCGCCTGTTCAAACGCCGTCTCGGATTTTTCATCCACGAACAAACGCCAGACGCGGCCGAGAAAACGATACACACCCTCGACGCCTTTGGTGTTCCACGGCTTCACCATTTCGAGCGGGCCCATGAACATTTCGTAAAGGCGCAATGAATCCGTGCCGACTTCCGCCACCGGCACGTCCACGGGAATCACGTTGCCGCGCGACTTTGACATCTTTTGGTTGTCCTCGCCCAGCACCATGCCTTGATTGACGAGTTTGAAAAATGGTTCGGGCGTCGAGACGTAGCCGAGGTCGAACAAAACCTTGTGCCAGAATCGCGCGTAAAGCAGATGCAACACGGCGTGTTCGGTTCCGCCGACGTAAAGGTCAACACCGGGATGCGTTGAATTGTTGAATCGTTGAATCGTTGAATCGTTTTCCAATTTAACCATTTCACCATTTAACGATTTAACGCCGCCGCCCATCCAATAGTTTTCAACTTCATTTCCAACAAAAGCGGCGGAATTTTTCGCGTCGAGATAGCGCAGATAATACCAGCACGAGCCGGCCCATTGCGGCATCGTGTTCGTCTCGCGCACCGAGCCTGGAATTTCATTCAACCATTCCTTTGCTCTGGCCAGTGGTGGCTCACCACTGGCGGTGGGTTTGTAATCTTCGAGCGTCGGCGGCAAAACGGGCAACGCACTTTCCGGCAACGCTTCGTGATAGGACTCGCCGTCCGGGCCAATTTTCCAAACAATCGGGAACGGCTCGCCCCAGTAACGCTGGCGGCTGAACAGCCAGTCGCGCAGCTTGTAATTGATGGTTTTCTTGCCGAGCCGACGATCTTCAAGCCATTTCGTAATCTGCTTTTTTGCTTCCTGCGTCGGCAAACCGGAAATAAAATCAGAGTTTACCGAAATTCCATTATCTGTGAAACCCTGCCAATCCTTGCCCGCTGGTGGCTGAACGACTTGAACTATTGGCAAATTGAATTTCTTGGCAAATTCAGAATCTCTTTCGTCATGAGCCGGGACAGCCATGATTGCGCCCGTGCCATAGCTGGCGAGAACGTAGTCAGAAATCCAAATCGGAATGCGCTGACGATTGACTGGGTTTATCGCGAACGAGCCAGTGAACACTCCAGTTTTTTCTTTTGCCAGTTCGGTGCGCTCCAAGTCGCTTTTGCCAGCAGCTATTTTTTGGTATTCCTCAATGGCTTGCCGCTGAGTTTGCGTTGTGATGTTTCTGACCAGTTTGTGCTCTGGTGAAAGAACCATGTAAGTTGCGCCGAAAAGTGTGTCTGGCCGTGTCGTAAAGACGGTTACTTTTTCGTATTCTTCTTCCGCTCGAATTTTTGTTCCATCAATTTCAAATATAACTTCCGCGCCTTCACTCCGCCCAATCCAATTGCGCTGCATTTCCTTGAGCGAATCAGTCCAGTCAATCGTGTTGAGGTCTTGGATCAATCGCTCGGCGTAGGCGGTGATGCGGAGCATCCATTGGCGCATCGGTTTGCGGACAACGGGAAATCCGCCGACTTCGCTTTTGCCATCTACGACTTCTTCATTTGCCAAAACAGTTCCGAGTTGTTCGCACCACCAGACAGGTTGTTCGCTGACGTAGGCGAGACGGCTGTCTTGAATTACATTCGACCGAAATTTTTCTCCCTGTTTTGCAGCTATTCTTTCAGGCATTTCAATCCAAGTTTTATGAACTTTCACCAAATAGGAATTATTCTCCCATTGTTTTTTGAATTTAGGATTGTGAGAAAGCGCGTCTTCCAAAAATTCAATCGGTTGCGCCTTTTTTAATTCAGGATCGAAATAGCTATTGTAGATTTTCAAAAAAATCCATTGCGTCCACTGGAAATAATCGGGGTCGGTCGTGGCGAGTTCGCGCGACCAGTCGTAGCTGAAGCCGAGCGATTGAATCTGCCGCTTGAACGTGGCGATGTTTTCCTCGGTCGTCTTGCGCGGATGCTGGCCGGTCTTGACGGCGTATTGCTCGGCGGGCAAACCGAACGCGTCCCAGCCCATCGGATGCAGCACGTTGAAACCTTGCGCGCGTTTGTAGCGCGCGAGAATGTCCGTGGCCGTGTAGCCTTCGGGATGCCCGACGTGCAAGCCCGCGCCGCTCGGATACGGAAACATGTCGAGGATGTAAAATTTCGGCGGCAACTGCGCGGCGGAAATTTTGCCGGAAAGTTTATGGCGTTGCGCGAAGGGATGGTTCGCGGGAATTTCCTCGCCCGGATTGAACGCGCGGAAAGCCTGCTGCTCGTCCCAAACTTTTTGCCACTTGGGTTCGATCAGATGAAACGGATATTGTCTGCGGCTGCTCGACATAGAAAAGGCAGTCTAAAGTCCAAAGCCAAAAGTCTAAAGTCTAAACTCACGCGCAAACCAGCCGGCTTCGACTTTGGACCTTGGACTCTAGACTTTGGACTGAAAAACCAACCGAAGTCCTTCGAGTGTCAAATCCGGCGCGACGGCGGATATCTCCGGCAGCTTCGCCGCGATCAATTTTGCATAGCCGCCCGTCGCGACCACCGGCAATTTTTTCACGCGTAACTCGCGTTTCAATTCCCCGATCAACTCGCGCACGAGACCGCGATAGCCTTGCACCGCGCCGACGAGCATCGCGTGCTCCGTGCTTTTGCCGATGGCCGACTGGACCTCGCGGATTTTTATTTTCGGCAGCAGCGCGGTTTTCTCGTGCAGATAATCCGTCATCGCCGCGAGGCCGGGCGCGACAATTCCGCCGACATAATTTCCTTTTGCATCCACCACGTCAAACGTGACCGCCGTGCCAAAATCAACCACGACGACAGGCGCGCCAAAACGCGATTTCGCCGCGACCGCATTCGCCAAGCGATCCGGCCCGATGGAATTTGGCTTCGGATAATCAATGCCCACGCCGCGAATGGTTTTGGGATTAAGTTCGAGCGCTTCCAATTTCCAAATCGAGCGGACGGTTTTGCAAACGAGCGGTGTCGCGCGCGGCACGACGCTGCACAAAATCGCGCCGTCAACTTTTTTTGCGCCGGTAAATTTCACGACACGCGCTTTGGCTTTTCCACCGAACCAATCGCGCGTTGGGATGTCAATTTGCTTCAGCACGCGCCGGCTGTTCGCCAGCCCGACGTGCGTGTGCGTGTTGCCGATGTCGAAAAGCAAGATCATTTTAACCGCAGATTACGCGGATTTCGCAGATTAAAAAAGCCATTTGAACTTCAAACTTATTTCCTAATCCGCGTAATCCGTGGTTTCATTTTTCCAGAGTGACGTCGCCGCCGGTGATGCGTTCCAGATGGCCGTGTTCCGTGCGCACGAGCAGCGCGCCGTCGTCGTCGAGCGATTCGGCGCGGCCGCGGATTTTGCGGCCGCCAATGTGAACCGTGACATTTCGGCCGATGGTCGCGCAATGCGTCTCCCATTCGTCCGCGACGGCGGGAAATTTTCCGCCGCCAATCCGCGCGTAGTCAAAATCCAGTTCGCGTAAAATCGTCGTCGCCAGTTCCGCGCGCAAAACGGTTTCGCCGGCTTCGATTTTCAGCGACGTTGCGATTTTTTTCAAGTCCGCCGGAAATTCGCCCGCGTCCAGATTCACATCAATGCCGATGCCGAGGATGACGTAGCGGACTTTGTCCAATTCCGCGCTCAATTCTGTTAAAATGCCTGCGACTTTTTTGCCACGAATCAAAATATCGTTCGGCCATTTGATCTCGGGTTTCAATCCGGTCTCGGATTCAATCGCGCGGCGCAGCGCCGTTGCCGAGGCGACCGTTAATTGCGTCGTTTCCTGCGGACGCAAATCCGGTCGCAGCAAAATGGAAAACCACAAACCTTTGTGCGCGGGCGAAATCCATTTTCTTCCGAGCCGCCCGCGGCCTTTAGTCTGCGATTCGGCGAAAACCACGACGCCTTCCTTCACGCCGTCGCGCGCGAGTTTTTCAATCACGTCGTTCGTTGAAGTCGTCTGCTCAAAAACGCGGATGTCGCGCCCAATGACATATTCTCTTGGTGGGGCGAGCGTCCCCGCGAGCCGTTTTGATTTTGACGACTGCGGCTCGCGAGGACGCTCGCCCCACCCGAAACAGTTCAGGCGCGCGAGCAAATCATCCGCGTGCAATGCGTCCGGCGAACTGACGAGACGGTAACCAAAATGCGGGCTGGCCTCGATGTCGTAGCCGACATGGCGCAATTCCTCGATGCGTGACCAAATCGCCGCGCGGCTGATTTTTAATTGCTCCGCCAATTGCGCGCCCGACACGCCGTCAGGATTTTCGCGCAACGCGGAGAGAATTTTTGCGTCCGTCGTCATTCAAAATCCAATCCGATGTCCACCGCGCGCGCGGAATGCGTGAGCGCGCCGACGGAAATGAAATCAACGCCCGTCTCGGCAATCGCGCGGACGGTTTTCAGATTCACGCCGCCGCTCGCTTCGGTTTTTGCGCGGCCATTGACAATTTTCACGGCGTGACGCAACTGTTTCAGATTCATGTTGTCGAGCAAAATGAAATCTGCGCCGGCGTTCACGGCTTGTTCGACTTGCTTCAACGTGTCCGCTTCAACTTCAACTTTCAACTTCGGAAATTTTTCGCGCGCGCACGCGACGGCGGCGGCGATTGCGTTCGGCTTTTCATTTCGCAATAGTGGGCCGGGCATCCTGCACGCCCATCGCAGGCAAGATGCCTGCGCCACTACGGCCAGATGATTGTCCTTGATCAAAATCATGTCGAACAAACCGAGGCGATGATTTTTTCCGCCGCCGCAAGTGACGGTGTATTTTTCAAACCGCCGCCAGCCGGGCGTGGTTTTGCGCGTGTCGAGAATTTTTGCGCG
>JBEKZT010000149.1:0-5977 GCA_049509595.1 Verrucomicrobiota bacterium | reverse complement strand
TGCCCAGCCATGCTTTTGATTTTTCGTTTCGCGTCCGAGGTGATAAGTCAGCGCACTGCCAATGGCAAGAATCGAAAGCATCTGGATGAAATTTGAAAATGGCGTGGGATTTTCAAACGGATACGCGGCGTTGGCATTGGTAAAGCCGCCGCCGTTTGTGCCGAGCATCTTGATCGCCATCTGTGACGCCATAGGACCTTGTATGATGGACTGTGTGGCCAGCACCTGGTTCGTCATCACCGGATTGCCCTTGGCATCAACCACAGGCTTGCCGTTAGCATCAGTTTCCTGGATGGAAATGGTCTGCGGTTCGATAAGTTTCGCAGTCGTGTAAGGCTTGAAATTTTGGATCATGCCCTGCGAGACGAGGAACACTGCATACACAATGCAAATCGGCAGCAGCAGATAATACATGATACGCGTCAAATCCACCCAGAAGTTGCCGATGGTCTGCGCCGTATGCCGCGCGATGCCGCGCACCAGCGCAGCGGCAACCGCAATGCCGACGGCGGCGGAGAAAAAATTATGGATGGCCAGCGCAACCATTTGCGAAAAATAAGACATCGTGGATTCGCCGCCGTAGCTTTGCCAGTTCGTGTTCGTGGTGAAACTGACGGCGGTGTTGAACGCCAGATGTTGCGCCAGCGCGCCAAACTTCTGCGGATTCAGCGGCAGATATTGCTGCAAGCGCAGAATCGCGTAAGTGAAGAGGCAGCTTGCCAGACTGAAAATCAGCATCGCGAATGTATATTGCTTCCACCCGTGTTCCTTGGTCGCGTCCACGTGCAATACACGGTAAGTGAGTTTTTCCAGCGGACGCAACACCGGGTCGAGCCAGCTGCGACCGTTGGCGTCAAGCACGCGGTTGATATACAAACCGAGCGGTTTGGTAATCAGTGCAAGTGCGCCGATGTAGAACGCAAGTTCCATCCATTGATGTGCATTCATAGGAGCTTAAAATTTTTCCGGCCTGAGCATGGCCACGATGAGATACACGCAGAGCGCGACGGAAATGATTCCGAGAATGAGGTTTTCCATAAAATTTAGAGTTTTTCGCAGCCGCGCGCATAAAACGCGAGCGCAGCGAAGACAAACACCGTCAATCCGATGTAAATGATGTCCAACATAATTTTCAAACAGGCAGACGGCATGGCGGCAAAAGCCGCAACAACGACGCCAAATTTATTTTATTTTGGGTGAACTTGAAAGCCGCGAACTTCGCAGCCCAGAGGATCGCCCTTCCAAATGCCTGCGAGATTAGCTGTCGGGCTTGGCCTTGAAAGTGGCCTTAAAACCGGTTGCCCGGCTTCGTTCGCCCCGTCCTCAAACGCTTGAGGAGTTTGGGTCTCCCGCGCCCGGCTTCAGGAAGGAAGCCAGACTTCGGCTGCAACGAAAAAAATTAAACATGACCGCCGATTCCTGTCAAAATAAAAATAGCGCGCTTTGAGAAATGCCGCATGAATACTGCGTTTTTTGCCGAAAAAACTTTACCAACGGCCGTTTGTGTCTAAATTGAACTCGCAATTTAATGAAACTCCGAATCAAAATTTTGTCCGCGTTTTGTATTTTGATTTCCGCAAAACTTTTCGCGGCGAACGAAATTTACCGCCCGGTTTCCGTGACGCCGCCGGAACCGCCGCGCGAATTTCGCGGTGCGTGGATTGTGACGGTTGCCAACATTGATTGGCCATCCAAACCCGGTTTGAGCGTGGCGCAACAAAAAGCGGAATTGATTTCATTACTCGACCGCGCAGCACAATTGCATTTCAACGCCGTAATTTTCCAAGTCCGTCCCGCGAGTGACGCAATGTATGCCTCGTCCATCGAACCGTGGTCGGAATATCTCACGGGCACGCAAGGTCGGTCGCCGGAGCCGTTTTATGATCCGCTTGCGTTCGCCATCGAGGAAGCGCACAAGCGCGGACTGGAATTACACGCGTGGTTCAATCCATTTCGCGCGCGGCATTTGCTCTCAAAATCACCCGTGGCTCTGAATCATATTTCAAAAACTCATCCCGAACTTGTCCGAAAATATGGCGACCAACTCTGGCTCGACCCCGGCGAACCCGCCGCGCGCGCATACGTTTTGCGCGTGGTCATGGATGTGGTGAACCGCTATGACGTGGACGGCGTGACGTTTGACGATTATTTTTATCCTTACCCGGAAAAAGATTCCGCCGGACACGAACTGGATTTTCCCGACGATGCGAGCTGGAAAAAATTTGGCGCGCCGAACAGGTTTAGCCGCGACGACTGGCGGCGGCAAAACATTAACCAATTTATTCAGAGCGTTTATCAATCTATCAAGGCCGCAAAACCGTGGGTGCAATTTGGTGTCAGTCCTTTCGGCATATGGCGTCCGCAAAATCCGCCGCAAATCAAAGGTTTCGACGCCTATGCGAAAATTTACGCCGACTCCCGCCAATGGCTCGCCAATGGCTGGGTGGATTATCTTGCGCCACAACTTTACTGGCCGGTCGCAACACGCGAACAAAGTTTTCCCGTTCTGCTGCAATGGTGGCGTGCGCAAAACGTCATGGGCCGGCACATCTGGCCCGCGTTGAACGATTCTGCCGTCGGTGAAAAATTTTCGACGACTGAAATTTCGCGGCAGATTCAGATTGCGCGAGAACAATCGGTCGGAGGCAAAATTCATTATCATTTGCGCAGCATTTTGGAAAATCCTGCGCTTACCGATTCTATCCGCGCGGCCTACGCGCAACCCGCGCTCGTGCCCACGTCGCCATGGCTCGATTTTATTCCGCCGGAAAAGCCGAAACTCATTCTTGCCGAAGCCCGTAGCGGCTGGCGCGTGCAATGGGAAAACGGCGGCGGCAAAACGGCGCGCTGGTGGGTTTTGCAATTTTGGATAAACGGAAGCTGGACGACGCAAATTCTGCCGGCGAGCCAAACGTCACAAGATTTTTTCAATTCTGAAACTAGTGCCGTTTTCATTCGCGCCGTGGATCGTTTGGGAAACGAGAGCGAACCGGCAGTCATTTTCATTCCCCGGAAAAATCCGCCGCCGCATCGTCGAAAATTGGTTTCGGAAGGGCTGTAAGCCGAATTCTGTCTGCGCTCTTGCGAGCGGAGAGAATCATTTGTCTGTGCAGCCGGTACCCGGAATCCGTCCGCTTTCGCGAACTGGAGCGGGCCGCTCCGGGATTCCCTATTTGGCCTTGCACCCGATGGGGTTTTCCGTGCCGCGTCGCTTGCGCTTCGCGCGGTGCGCTCTTACCGCACCTTTTCACCCTTACCACCGGCTTGCGCCGATGGCGGTCTGTTTTCTGTGGCACTCTCCGTCGAAAAGTCTTTCAACTTTCCGCCCGCGTGTATCTCAGCCATACAAGCCTGAGTTACGCGGCATCGCGCCCAATGGTGTTCGGACTTTCCTCCTTCAGCTCGCGCCGAAAGCGATTCTCCGCCCTTCCAAAACCGGAGAAAACATACCTGTTGGAAAAAAAATTACAAGCTGCGAGAATTCAAACCCTGAATGACGCAACTGACATTCTTTATCACCGGCACGGACACCGGCGTCGGCAAAACTGTGTTGACCGCGCTGCTTGTGCAAAGCCTGCGCAAGCGCGGCGTCAACGCCGCCGCGCTCAAGCCAATTTGCTCGGGCAATCGCAACGACGCGCGGAAAATTTTCGCGGCGATGAACGGCATATTGTCGCTGGACGAAATTAATCCGTGGCATTTCCGCGCACCGATTGCGCCACTGCTGGCCGCGCGTTGTGAAAATAAAAAAGTAAAACTTTCGCAAGTGCTCGCCCACATCCGATCCATGCAAAAACGTTTTGACGTTTTGTTGATTGAAGGTGCGGGAGGTTTGTTGAGTCCGCTCGGCGAAAATTTCAATTCGCGCGATTTGATTGCCGCTTTGCGCGCGACGCCGATTGTCGTTGGTCAAAACCGGCTCGGCGCAGTGAATCAAATTTTACTCATAATCATATCTTTGCCACGCAATGCGGCGACCAAAGCGCGTGTTGTGTTGATGTCACCAGAAAAGCCGGATATTTCAGCAAACTCAAATGCAACTTTGATCGCGGAATTCTTTGACGCGAAAAGAATTTTTTTGCTGCCGCGGCTCGGCAAAAATGCCGGCACGGTCCGGGCTTTGAAGAATCGGCGGGTGAAACAAACTTTGCGCGCGCTGGTAAAATTTTGATTATTTTTCCGGACGATTTTCCCGTGACACGTTGGCAGGTGTTTTGGTGAACGTTTGGCGATAAGGTTGATTTTTTTTGTAAAGTTCCAAGCGTTGTTTCATTTCAGCGGTATATGCATTTTGATTGTAAGCGGTGGCGAGTTTGATAGCGTATTCCTCGGCTTTTTGCGCTTCGCTGAATTGGCCGATTTCGGCGTAGGCCATCGCCATTGCGTCGAAAGCGATTGGTTGTGTTTCGTGTGTCAGGTCGTTCGCCTCCGCAGCCATGGCGAGCGCAATCGAGCCGCTGCGAATTTTTTCTTTTTGGTCGGAGGCCAGCACGCGCGACAGATAAATGAGCATTTCAAAATTATTGGGGTCGAGGCGCAGTGCTTTGCGGAAATTTGAAATGGCTTCGTCGTCACGGCCTTGTTGAAGTAACGCACGACCCATTTCAAAAAATGGCTTCGGGTTTTTGGGATCAAGTTGCGCGGATTGCGTGAATTGGTTTATTGCTTCACTGAGGTGGCCGACTTTGGCCTCTAATATGCCATAATTAAGACGCCCCAATCTATCGCGCGGATCCAAATTCACCGCCTGCTGAAGTTGAATCAGCGCTTCATGCGGTCGCCCCATCTCGCTCAATAAGGCGGCAAGGTCATCGTGTGCCAGTTGAAGCTCCGGTTCAATAAACAGAGCCTCGTGATATTCAACCAGCGCCTCGTCGCGCCGGCGTTGCCCTGCAATTGCAATAGCAACATTGAGGTGGGCGGTATAATTATTTTTGGTCACCGCAATGGCATGTTTAAAAAGTGTTTCGCTGTTACGCCAGTAACTCAATTGACGCTCCGTGAGAGTCAAACAACTTGTGAGAATCAAACCCCCGGCGATGGCAGACGAGGTAAAACCGATTTGAAACCGTGAAATTAAATTTCTGATTCCAAAAGCAATGGCGATGAATATGCCAACGGAGGGGATATAAGTATAGCGATCCGCCATTGCCTGAATGCCAACCTGCACAAGCCCAATCACCGGAAGCAATGTTCCCAAAAACCAAAGCCAGCCGACGAATAAATATGGGAACTGCTGTCGCAACCGCCAGACGAGCCATGAAACTATTACGAGCGTTGTGATGGATGCGATTACCGCCACTTGCATCCAAACCGAATTTTCCAGCAGTGGATAAATAATGGACAAGTCCGTCGGCCAAAAAATCTTCAACAGATAACGATCGTAGGAAATCAACGCGTTGGCAAAGCGATAGGGCAATGATATTTGGCAAAAAATTGCTGTGAGAAAAAAGAACGGCCATTTTTCAAGAACCAAACGCCACAGGCTCGAAAATTGAAAGTCTGAAATTCTTCGCAGGGGCCAAAAATCCAAAAGCAACATCACGAACGGCAGCGTTACGATCATCGGTTTGGCCAGCAATCCCAGTGCAAACAAAAACAACGCCAACCAAAAACTTCCGCACTGTTTTTCTTTCACATAACGCGTATAGGCCAAAAGCGCCAGCAGCTCGAAGAACGTGCTCAAAACATCCTTGCGCTCCGAAATCCAGGCGACGGATTCGACATGCAACGGATGCCAGGCAAATAAAGCCGCCACTAATGCGCTCGGACCAAGCATGCCAGTCATGCGCCACAGCAACACCAAAAGCAGAACAGCATTGGCCGTGTGAAACAAAACATTAACCAAATGCTGCATTCCGGCATTCAAGCCGAACAACTCGCAGTCCAGCATATGCGAAAGCATGGTCAGCGGATGCCAATTACCAGCAACATCGGCTGTGAATGCCCATTTTATCCCGGCCCACGTCAAACCGTT
>JBEKZT010000148.1:0-5615 GCA_049509595.1 Verrucomicrobiota bacterium | reverse complement strand
TCAATGCCTCCTGTTTTGCTGCAAACGGCGTTTTTGCTCATTTTGATCGGGCTTGGAACGAAAGTCGGCCTGGTCCCCATGCACACATGGCTGCCTGACGCGCACAGTCAAGCGCCCACGCCGATCTGCGCGCTGCTTTCCGGTATTGAAACCTCGGCCATACTTTATGTGATTCTGCGGCTATTTCCGGTGATGCATGCCTCGCCCCATGCCCATGCCGAAACGTGGGCGCTGGTTCTCGGCCTCATCTCGGTCGGCACCGCCGCATTTTTGCTGCTTCAAGTGCGTGACTATAAACGAATGTTTGCTTTCTCCACCGTCGAACACATGGGCATTATTTTAATGGCCGTAGGGCTCGGCGCATCGGTTGCCGGTTACAGCGCCATGTTGCAAATTGTCAGCCATTGCGTGACAAAATCCTTTTGCTTCTTCGCTGCCGGAGCCGCGCTGATGGCGGTAGGAACGCGCGAAATTGCCGCCGTGCGCGGACTGATTCGTAAATCTCCGGCCGCCAGTGTCGCGCTGGTATTTGGCGGACTGGCGATCACCGGCGCACCGCCGCTGGCGGTTTTTTTAAGTGAATTTTCGATTCTCAAAGCGGGTTTAATGCAAAAGCAATATGTGGCAACAGGTCTACTCGCCATTTTTATCGTCATCGCTTTTTTTGGAATCATGCTCCACATCAATCGGATGGTCTTTGGTGCTCCCGAAAGTAACGGTAACGGTTCGCCAGGAAACAATCATATCGAGCCACAGCCAGTCGAAAAATTCCACCTGCCGTTCAGTTGCCGGTTGGCGATGATTCTGGCCGCCGTGCCGGTGCTGGTTCTCGGCGTTTACATTCCCAAGCCGCTGGACGATTTGCTGACACAAGCCGCAGCCGCTTTGATCAAATAAATCACCATGAACTCCACCGAATTAAAAGATCAAATCAAACAACGCTGGCCTGACGTGCGATGTGATGTTGATGCGGCAAGTTCAATGTGCGAAGTCAAATGCAGCCGCACCGTGCTGCCGGAATTGTGCGGGCGACTTTTTCTCGAATGGAACTTCAGCTTCGCGAGCCTGATTGTCGAAGAAGGCGCAAGCGAGTGGCAATTGCGTTACTGCTTTTACGGCGAACGGGGAGCCGGGTGGGTTCACGTCCTTGCCACTGCGCAGCTCGCCGAAAAAACTTTTCCGAGCATCGTGAAATTTGTTCACGCGGCGGACTGGCACGAGCGCGAAGCCGAAGATTTGTTTGGTCTGCACTTTGAAGGCCATCCGCGTCTCGGCGATTTTATTTTGCACGACGACGCCTGGCAGGAAAGCGTCGAGCCGATGCGCCACCATTTCGACCCACACGCCGCGATGCTTCATCGCAAACCGGATGCTGACTGGCGACCACACCGTGTTGTTCAGGAGGCGGGCGCGTTTGTCATGCCCGTCGGCCCAAAATTTTCCGGAGTTACCGAATCCGTTCATTTTCTGCTCGAAACCGTCGGCGAGGACGTCATTCGCTCCACGCCGCGTCTGTTTTACAAATGGCGCGCGATAGAAAAACTCGCCGAGGGCAAAACGGCGGACGAAGTGTTATTGATCGCGGAACGATTCGCGGCAACGACGGCTTTTGCCCACGGACTCGCGTTTTGTCAGGCCATCGAAAGAATTTGCGAAACAAGGATTCCGCCACGCGCAAACATTCTCCGCGTCTTTTTAGCAGAACTTGAACGCTTGCGACAGCACGCTGGCGCCATTCAGGAAATTTGCGAGTCCACTGCGCTTGTCGTTGCCACCAGTCAGGCTGGAATTTATGAGGAGGATTTGCTGCGTATTTCCGGTGAACTGACCGGTCATCGTTATTTATTCGGCTTGCTCGCGTTGGGCGGGTTGCAGTGCGATTTGTCAAATGACGCCTGTCGGCACGCTCTGGAAAAATCGCAATACGCTCTCAAACAACTGAACGACCTCGAAAAGCGACTACGTGTTTCCAGCAGTTTTTTGGATCGCCTTGAAGAGGTTGGCATCGTCACGCACCCAAATGCAATGGCTTATGGCTTGCTTGGACCTATTGCTCGCGCTTCGGGACTCGTGCACGATTTACGAAAGGCGCAGCCCTATTTGGGTTACGAAAATATCGAGTTCGATGTGCCCGGCGAGCAGGAAGGCGACGGCTATGCACGCCTGCGAATTTTGTTCGCCGAAACGAAGCAATCTGTTCGCATCATGGAACAAGCCTTCGCCGCCTTGCGAAACGGCAGCGTCCGTGAATCTCTCCGGTTTCGAGCGGGCGCAGCGTTGGGTTGGGTGGAAGCACCGCGCGGCGGCACATTTCATTGGGTGCGTTTAAATGAAAGCGGGCGGATCGCACGTTATCGCGTCGTCACGCCATCGTTTGCCAACTGGCACGGCTTCCATCTCGCCGTCGAGAAATTCGCGTTCCAAGACTTTCCAATCATGCTCTCCACGTTCGATTTGTCCGTGGCGGAGAACGACCGATGAAATAAGAACAATCAAATTGAAAAACGCATGAGTCAATGGGTTATCAACGGGCTTCGCACGGGAATCAAGACTACCGCCTATCCACGGGACGTGGAAGGCGCTGCCGGTGTGACTCCCGGATTGCCTTGCGGTGGCGAGTTTGACGCGGCATCAGGTAAAGCGTTAGTGGATTGTTGCCCTACGCAAGTGTTCAGCCAGACCAACGACAAAGTTTCGGCGGACACTCGCCGCTGCATTCATTGCTACCGCTGTGTTCGCGATATGGAGCATCCGGTGGGCTGGGAACAAACTTACGAATGGGCAACAGTTCGCGCGCCAGTCAATTCGCCGAACGAATTTATCCCGGCGTTCAAAAGCTCCATTCACATTTGTGTCGTGGACGCTGGCGATTGCGGCGCGTGCCTGAATGAAGTCAAACAGCTCAACAATCCCTACTACAACATGCATCGGCTGGGATTTTTCATTACACCTTCGCCTCGTCATGCCGACGTGCTGCTGGTTGTTGGGCCGGTGACGGATCACATGCGCGTCGCGCTGAAAAAGACTTACGACGCCATGCCGACGCCCAAACGGGTCGTTGCGGTGGGCGCGTGTGCGTTGACTGGCGGCGTGTTTGCCGAAAGCTTTGTTTGCGCCAAAGGGGTGGCCGACGTTTTGCCGGTGGACGTGGAAGTGCCGGGAAATCCGCCGCCGCCGCTGGCGATCTTGCACGGCTTGCTCCTGGCAGTTGGACGCAAACCACCGGCATCGCTTGTTCCAGCTTCATCGGAAATCACAACCAAAGCGGTAAAAGTTTGATGGAAACGCAACCCCTCATCCTCGTTTTTTTCGCGCTTTGCGGCGCGGGCATTTTGCTATCGCTGGGAACACCGGCATCGCGGCAGGGAAATGTCATGGCCTTGCTGGGTTGCCTCGCCTCAACAGCTTTGATTGTTGCGGGGGCGTATGGGTTGCTAGCCGACGATACTTTCAGTCAGCCACTCTGGTCCTTGCCGGGATTGGCAACGCTCACGCTAAAAGTAGACCGGCTTTCCGCCGTATTTCTTGTGGTCACCGGTTTGGTGCTTTTTTCGGCTTCCCTCTTTGCGGCTGGGGAATTGAATCGGGATTCAGGACGTGGTAACGGATGCGCGTTCAACGTGCTGATGTTCGGGCTGTATTCGTCCATCGTTTTGGTATTCATAGCGGGTGATGCAGTGCTGTTTCTGTTGGCTTGGGAGGTCATGTCCATCCTTTGCTGGCTGCTCCTCTTATGGGGGCGCAACTTGGAAAACGACCGCGTCGGAGCGGGCTATCTTTTGTTGGCCATGGGCGAAGCTGGAACCCTGGCGGCGGCGCTGGGTTTTCTCGTGCTCGGGGTCAATGCCGGTTCACTGGATTTTTCAGCAATCAAATCCAACGCGGCGGGATTGGGCACGGGCGTGCGTTGGACGGTTTTCCTGCTTTCGTTTTTCGGTTTTGGCGTGAAGGCTGGGCTCGTTCCGGTCAATTTCTGGCTGCCCGGTGCCTACACCGTTGCGCCGCGCGCCTTTGTCCCCGTACTAGCGGGCGCGACTTTGAACCTTGGCCTCTATGGTATTTTGCGCGTGAATGCTGATCTCCTTCCGGCAACGCACGCGGGGCCGGGCTTGGTCGCGCTCGTCGTCGGGACGATTTCTGCGCTGCTCGGGATTCTTTATGCGACCACCGAAAACGATCTTAAAACCATGCTCGCGCACAGTTCCATTGAAAACGTCGGCATTATCGTTGCCGGTTTTGGAGCGGGAATGGTTTTTGTGGCGGCGAGCCATCCGGCGCTGGCAGCGATTGCGTTCGTCGCGGCGCTGTATCATTTAATCAATCATTCCCTTTACAAAACGCTCCTGTTTTTTGGTGTGGGAGCTGTGGAAACTCAAACCGGCACGCGCGACATGGATAAGCTCGGCGGCCTTATTAAATGGATGCCGTTGACCGCAGCCGCTTTTCTTGCCGGCACACTCGCCATCGCCGCGTTGCCACCGCTCAATGGTTTCGTCAGCGAATGGCTTACGCTACAAACCATGTTGCGCTCGGCGGAATTATCTTCGACCGGTGCAAAGATAACTTTTGCGTTATGCGGCGCGGGACTTGCGCTTACGGCGGCACTCGCCGTGACATGTTTCGCGAAGGTGTTTGCGATGAGCTTTTTGGGAATGCGTCGGCTGGATAAAGGGCAAAAAGTGACCGAGGCCAAATCCGATACGCTCGCGCCTATGGCTATTCTTGCCGCGCTGTGTCTTGCGTTTGGCGTACTGCCGACGTATGTGATTCCGGCATTGGGCTCAGCCTTGAATCCGTTGGCCGGAGGGAGCGCCGCCGACGCGCTCGTGCCACCGTTCTTTGCTTCCGATCCTGCGCACAACACTTTGCCGCCCGCGTTCGTTGATGATTTTCATAACCTAGGCGCGCAGGTTGGACAGGATGTTTTACCCGGACGCGGACTGGTTGTAATGCATCGCGGCGGTGTTGAAAATCCGGTCGTATTTGCGATGTCCACATCTTACATGCTTATCGCATTAGTCGTTTTGTTGCTGCTGACTTGGATCGTCATCCGTTTGTGGCTGACGCGGAGTCGAAAATTGGAGCGTTGCGAGCGGTGGGATGGGGGTGTGCGAAACTTGTTGCCGGAAATGACCTATACGGCGACGGGATTTTCCAATCCGGTGCGTGTGATTTTCGACGCGGTGTTCCGACCGACAACCGTGGAAGACACGCGCGAGACGGTGGCCGAACATTTCCGCGCTGCGATCCGTCGCGAAAAGGAGCGTATTCATCCAGTGGATAAGTTGGTTTTGCATCCGATCAAATCGGCGGCGTTGTGGTTTGCGGGACTACTCGCGAAAATGCACCACGGACGATTCAATGCCTACGCCGCCTACGCGCTGATAACGCTGCTGATTGTGTTGGTAGTATTCCTGTTGTTCCAATCGCCGTAGTAACGGTGAGAAAAATTTTATGGCCTCTGACGGATTGCTGCTCGGATTGATTTTCGCGCTGTGCGGGGCGGGTGCGCTGGTGGGAATTATTATCCCCGACCGGCGCAATCCCTTGTTGCTGGCCTGGGTTGGTTCGCTGGCTTCGCTGTTGACATTGTGGGTCACCGGAAATGTGTTGTG